>JBEKHU010000481.1:0-3815 GCA_050012115.1 Bryobacteraceae bacterium
GGATCCAGGCGAAGGTCTCGCCCCAACTGCGGCGCGTGACCGTGCGATCGACGAATTGTCCGTCGCTGGTCCAGTAATCATACGGACTGATGGACGACCAGACGTCGATGAAATAGGCCGTAGGCGCAAATCCCTCGCGGATGAGCTTCAGGTTGCGCTCGACAAAGGGCCGCAGGCGGTCGGGCCGCGCGCGGTAGCTCTGGACATTGGGTCCGTAGCGGAACCAGGCCAGATGCGGCTCGCCCTGGCGCGTGAAGACGATATTCGAGTAGCTGAAGCCGTCGGCATCGGGATAGAAGTCGATGTAGTTGTCGTGCGGCGCGAACAACACGCCGTTCTGCTTGCAGACGTCCGCGAGGTGGCGGAACTCCTCCAGCGTTCCTTGCTCGGGGTTGGGTGGAAAAATGTCCGGCAGACGGTAGTCGTAGCCCCAGCGCTGCCAGCCATGCCAGACCACCGCGGCGTCGGTCAGGCCATAGCGGAACGCCTGCTCCAGTGCGCGCGCGCCCTCGCTGTAGCGTCCCCACCACAGGTCGAAGACGAAGCGGCCGGCAAGCTTCGGCACGCCGGCCGAGGCGCGACGCGCGTCGATGTCGCGCCAGGTCTTCACGCCTTCCCAGACACTGGCCGCGGGGATCAGCGTAATGGTCTGCGAATGCGCGACGTCGAGAGTGTAGGTGCTGTTCTCGGGATCGACGCGCAAGCGGTCGGGCGACGCGTCCACGGCTTCCACGACAGAGCCGGAGGGGAATTCGAAGCCGACGTAAGAGGATGCCAGGTTGTGGCCGTCGAAGCTCATGCTGAAACGCTGCGGATCTTCGAGTACGTTGCCCACGCCACCGTAGATGCGGCGGGCCTTTTCACTCCAGCGGCCGAGGGAGACCTTCTGCAAATAGACACTGAGCCATGGCTTCGGAACGGGCCCGTTCTCGAGCCAGACACGGCAGCGGAGGGCCTTCGATTCGACCTTAAGTTCACTGAGTAAATCAAAACTGCCAGCCCACGAACGGAACCGATGCCGCAGACGATATGCGCCGTTCGGCGACTCGTCGCGCACCTCGATCAGTTCGCTGGTCGAGCGCGGGTCTTCCAATGCGTCGTCGAGCACAACGGCCTGCAAACCATGGAACATCGGTCCGCCACGCCCGGCGGCAAAAGCGATTGTGGCGTCGAGGATCCCGCGCCGGCCGGGCCAAATGAGGACGTCGTGTCCGTTGAGGCTTCCCAGATTTCTTGGGGCCTGATCGGCCTCCGGTGGAAAGGCCGAAGCGGGCGGGACATTACCGGTCAGCAGCACCGGCTCGCCAAAGTTGACTTTGCCAGGCTCTGCGGGGTCCTGGGCCTCGGCCTCGAATTGCAGGCTGATTGTCTTGCCTGCGAAGCGCTTGAGATCGACCTCGGCATCTTGCCAGCCGTCGGAGGCGGGTCTTACTTCGAACAGCACTTCGCCGGAGGGGAGTAGCCGGACCCGCGCCACCGCTGAGTTGAGAGAGGCCGACTTAGCCGTCGAGAAGCGGAGGCGGATGGAGTCCGACGCCGGCAACTGCAGTGGGAACTCGGTTGCGGCCCAGCTGACACGATCGCGCAGCGACGGCCCGCTCGGCCCCAGGCGCACGGCGATGGTCTCCTCGGAGCGCCCGCCGCCAGGACGCCGGACCGGCTCGGAGAAAGCGATGGCCGGTGACGTCTCGTACACGGGGCTCGCCGTCGTGCCGAAACCAGTGCTCTGCTCGACACGCACATGCTCGCGGTGCAAGGGCAGCCGCCACAGAGCCAGTGCGCCGTCGGCCGCCACCTGAAAGGGCTTCCACTCGATGGGTGGGTTGGCGCGCGGTGGGTTGGCCTGCCGGGGCAGCACGAGCAGGACGGGATGGGCCACCAGCTTGCGGCCCGCCTCCTCGAACTCCACGTAAGCGTGGATCGGATAGTGCGCGTTGTAAGTGCCCTCCGCAAACTGGACCCGGAACGGGACGCTCTCTTCCCCTCTGGCCGCGACCGTGAAGGCGACGGGTTGGGCGGGGTCCGCGCTCCACTTGTCGGTGAGCTTCAGACGGACCGTGCCCGCGATCGGCGAGCTTCCGGAGTTGCGTATTTCGACATCCACCGTGACCGGCGTACCGGGGGTCCTGAACTCCGCCAGGCCGCCCGCGCCGTAGTTGCCCAACGCGGGCAGCGGAATGCTGACGGTCAGGCTGCCGGCTCTGTCGGTGCTCGGTTCGCGCAGTTGGGCGACGGAAGCTGCAAACGGCAGGAGGAAAACAGGAAGGAAGATCAAGCGCCGCATGAGGATTCTCCAGGGGTCGGACGGACCCGCATAACCTTTCACCGAGATACTATCGCTCCCGGACAGCCGGTGTATCGTCCCGGCGGGCGCGAACAGCTGTGCGCTGGACCAGAGGCCGCGCCCGGAATCGCCGCCGGCCGGGGTGTGCGAGGTTGCCGGTGACTTCGGGAAGGAGAATATATCCGGCGTGTTCTGAAGGATTTAAGACACTCGCGGGGTTGCTGTGCAGCCGCGAGGGAGTAACTGGGCGGCGAAGGAGAAGCCTGCGAGTGCTCCTGCCGGCCCCGTCGTGGTAACGGGTGCCTTTCGGGTCGCGGAGTCTTCCCTACGACAGGAGCTTTGCCTGGAGAGTGCCGTGATGCGTGCCGTTATCTGCTACAAAAACTTCGCCGCAAACCGCAATATCAGCCATATCGGATTGGGCGTGGCCGCCCTGAACAACAGCAAGTGCCTCAGCCGTGAGGGGATCACCACGGACGTCTGGCCATCGCTCGATGCCGCCGATCTGAAACGGCAGTTGAAGGCCAATGCCGACGTCTCGCGCGTCGTGATTTCAGCGCCGTGGATTCCGACCGTCGAACTGCAGAAGATGACCACGGAGTTCCCGCGGGTCCAGTTCGCCATGAACCTGCACCAGGCACGGCCAAAGCCATGTAATCTCAAGGAAACATGATCTTACGCGAAGCGCAAAAAACGCAAGAGTGGCACGTGTGGCGGCCTTTTTGCACGCTGACGCACAGTGGCCCGGCAGATCGCCCACAACAAAAAGTTGACTTATTGTCGTTTTCCCGTATATTGGAGGAGACGCCAGGAGCGGTCCTCAGGCTAGAGTTCCTGGCTGCCCCGGCGCAGCAATTCCGCTGGCGAGGGGATGGAACCGAGAGCCCCGGTAAAAAAAACTCCACCCTGTAGCGGTGATAGAAGCGCATCTCTGGGGGCGAGTTCCCCGGTCAAATACAGGCGCGGTTCTTGCGAGACCACGACCAGGCGCAATGGGCGACAGAGGACGTGCAGCACGTGAAAGGCACGTGTTGTGCGTTCATCTGCTGTCAATTCCCTTCCCCCCGCAGAAGATCACTTCGGAATTTCTGAACTCGCGCACAAATACCGCTTGAGCATCACGCTCTTGCGCCGCGCCCTCGACGGCTATCCCGGCGTCCTGACAATCGAGCATCCGGCCACACCGGAGAAGCGCGCCTATCGCGTCGTGCGCGTCCCGGCGTCTGTTTTCACAAGGTGGTACAACAGCCGCGTGAATCCGTCGACGCTGCCCGCCGGCCGAAAGGCGGCACGTTGACCCATGCCCCTTACACAGCGAAGGCCCGCTGCGCGAGGCGTGCGCAACGGGCCCGAAACCAAAACGATCAGCAGGTTCAATCATAACCTGAATCGCCCCTTCGCGCCAGTGCCGATAGCCGGCCGCCGCCAACTGCGCTGGCGCCCGATCGTCCTGCCGCCCAGCCGCGCCCTGCGCTTCTTCACCCGGAGGCGTCGATGAAGATCGGCACGGAACGCCACCCGAAAACAAAGC
>JBEKHU010000482.1:0-3806 GCA_050012115.1 Bryobacteraceae bacterium
GTGTTTCACGGTGGATCTGTTGCAATGATTGGAGTTACGCGAATTAAAGTGCCACATTAACGTGCTGCACCGTGCGTCACGGTGGATCTGTTGCAATCAAAGGACTTAGCAACATTAACACACACATTTTTGCATCTTCACCGTGTAACTACGGTGTTCTAAAGGACTTAGCTGTGTTTTGCCGCAAAGCTCGATTACGCCGCCGCGACCGCCTCGGCGACCACTTTTTCGACCTCATTTCGGTAGGCGTCGCGCAGCTCCGGTGTCGTGGCTTCGAAGCGCAGCACCAGGACCGGCTGGGTGTTCGAGGCGCGCACCAGACCCCAGCCGTGCGGGAACAGCATCCGCACGCCATCCACGTCGATCACTTCCTGCCGCGCCTGGAAATACGCCTTCACGCGCTCGACCACGGCGAATTTCTTCTCGTCGGGGCAATCGAAACGCAGTTCCGGCGTCACGAAAAGTTTGGGCAGCATCGCGGTCTGCGCCGATAGTGGTCGGCCGCTCAAGGCGACGATTTCGATCAGCCGGCAGGCGGCGTAGAGCGCGTCGTCGTAGCCGTAATAGCGGTCGGCGAAGAACATGTGGCCCGACATTTCGCCCGCCAGTTCGGCGTGCAGCTCCTTCATTTTGGCCTTGATCAGCGAATGGCCGGTCTTGTACATCACGGCGTTGGCGCCGAGCCGGCGCAGCTCGTCGTACATGATCTGCGAGCACTTGACCTCGCCGATGAAGGTCGCGCCGGGCTTGCGGGTGAGGATCTCGCGACCGAAGATCAGCATCAGCATGTCGCCCCAGATCACGTGGCCCTGCTCGTCCACCGCGCCCAGGCGGTCGCCGTCGCCGTCGAAGGCCAGCCCCAATTCGGCGCCCGTTGCGGCCACGGCGCGCTTCAGCGGTTCGAGGTTCGGCTCGATAGTCGGATCGGGATGGTGGTTCGGAAAGCGGCCGTCGGGCTCGAAAAACAGCTCCACTGGTTCCACATTGAGCAGCGGCAGCAGCTTGCGCAACGCCGGTCCGACCACGCCGTTGCCCGTGTCGAAAACGGCCTTGACGCGCCGCGGGTAGGCGAATTGGGCCGCAATCTCGGCGACGTACGGTGTGAGCGCGTCGAACTCCGCGTAGCCGCCCGCGCCGCTTGCATAGTCGTTCTCGCGGATGATTCGCGCTACTTCCTGGATCTCGGCGCCGTGAATCGTCCCGGCGCCCAGCATCGTCTTGAAGCCGTTGTACTCGGGCGGATTGTGGCTGCCGGTGATCATCACGCCGCCGTCGGCCGACAGGTGATGCACCGAGTAGTAGAGCAGCGGCGTCGGCGCCGCGCCGATCGAAGTCACGTCGCAGCCGGCGGCGCGCAGGCCGCGCGCGATGGCGTCGTGCAAGCGCGGCGAGCTCAGGCGCACGTCGCGGCCGACGTTCACCCGCGGGCCCTTGTGGCGGCGCAGGAACGTCCCGAGCCCGCGCCCCAGCAGCTCGATGCCCGCATCGGGCAGTTCCGCGTCGGCCAGGCCGCGGATATCGTATTCGCGAAAGATGGAGGGCGTCAGCATAAAAGGGGAAAGAGATGTGCTACTCCTCCATCATGCCGCAAGCGGAATCGTCGCGCGGCAGGCGAGTGACTGTCAACGCTAAGGAACAGCGGGACAACGTGTAACCCATGTGGTTAGCGGACTTTGTGCCCCCTATGCCGGATCGTACACAGCTACACGAGCTATTCGACTGTGCACGCCGGGCGAGAGAAGCAACGTCAGCGTTGTTTCAGCGCTTCCGGCTTTTCCGGGGCTCCCAGCTTCACCGTCAGGGCCATGAGTTTGGCGTCCTTGTCCTGGGCGACCTCGACGCTGACCTTCTCTTCGAGAGCCACGTCGCCGGCCTTCACTTGCTTGTCTTCCCGAAAGAACCTGGTCTTGGAGGTGCGGCGCAGGCTGATCGTATGGTCTTCGCCCGTCTCGACGAGCAGCTCGTTCTTGGACAGGCCCTTCAATACGCCCTGCACGTTGACGCTGACGCCGCTGACCGGATCCGGTGTGGCGGCGCCGTTGTTGTTATACACCCCACGCCGGCGATACTGCGCGGTGAGCGCCAGCGGAGACAATAACATGAGACTCAGTGCGACAAATGCCGCCAACCGCATATGCCCTGAGTGTCGCACGGCCGGTGCTACTCGGAGCAACGGCGGGGTGTCCAAATGGCTGACTGAACGGCGCTCAATGGTAACGTCTGTGTTACTATTGGGAAGGTGCGGGAAATCGAGATTCAGGAGTACCTGGACGATTTCGGGCGTTCGGTGTTTGGACGCTGGTTCGACGGCTTGAATGCTGTCGCGGCGGCGCGCGTAACCGTTGCCTTGACGCGGTTGGGCCAGGGGAACTTCTCGAATGTCGAAGGCGTTGGCGCTGGCGTCTATGAGTTGAAAATCGACTTCGGTCCGGGGTATCGGGTCTACTTTGGCAAGGACGGCGAGCGGATCGTGATCCTGCTGGGCGGAAGTGCAAAGAAGCGGCAAAGCGCCGCGATTGCCGCGGCGCAAGCGGCGTGGGCCGACTACAGGCGGAGCAAGGGCGGCAAGGAGCATGGCGAATGGCACTGACAAAGGCGTTTCGGGAGACGGTTTACAATCGCGCGCAAAAGGATGGCGCATTCCGCAAGGCACTGTTGACGGAAGCTGTGAATGCCTATCTTGGTGGTGACGAAATCACGGGGAAAACGGTGTTGCGCGACGTCATCAACGCGACCATCGGCTTCGAGCAGTTGGCCGCCGACCTGCAGAAGCCGAGCAAGAGTCTCCAGCGCATGCTCGGGCCGCGCGGCAACCCGAATACAGCCAACTTCTTTGCGATTCTCCAGGTGCTCCAGAAGAGAGTCGGCGTGAAGTTGACCGTGCAGGCCGCGTAGGAGCATCTCGGGCCGGTGGACTCAGCTCAGGGAGCCTCCGGTCCGGCGCGAGCGCTGCTTCCGGTACGCCGTGTACAAACCGGGCCGGGGTTGCGGGTTCGGGACCTGAGGAACCTGTGCCTGGTCTCGGGTGGCATGAAACAGGGACATAGCGGAATGTTTGAGTCCCAGCGGGACGCGCCAAGACGTTCCCTTTCGGAGATGGCGTTCAGTAGCTCCCGTCGAAGCGGGATATATCGCGCCCCGAAATCACTCCTGTGTCGCTGCCGCCAATCAAGACTCCTTCATAGTGCACCGTGAATAGGCTTTGGTTGATTGCAGCTTGCATCTCGTCAACAAGTGTTTCCGGGCGCAACTTGGTCGGTGGCTCGATGGACAGAACCGTGCACCAAACCTCCTTGTAAACGCAGCGCCTCCCAACGAGGCTTTCCAAACGCGAAGCTATATCCATAAGGACCATTATTGGTCAAAGACGCTGGTCGGGCGTGTTTCACAACGGGAGGCCGGCAACCGATGCGGCGCTCGCGGGATCGGCAGGCTTCACCACTTCGCGCTGGCCCCCACGATCTTGCAGTTGAAGGAGGTCATCTGGTCAGGCACGGGCCCCATCGCGAGTGGTCCGAATTTCCGCGAGAGACCAGCCGGGATCTCTTGGTACAGCGTTTTCGTTGCCGTCTTAATCGTGGTTCCGCTAGCCCCCTGCATGGCACACTCGATCACTGGATCTTTCGCGTCGAAGGACGGCGAATCGTTCGCGATCTCGAAGCTTTGAAGTACGAGATCGCCCCACTTTTGATCGGTCACTACCCCAGAGAGTTTCAGATCGTCCTGCACTCGCCAGAGGCGATACAGGGAATTGACGAACCAAAGGGCCAACGCGCAGAGTGCTAGGGCAGCCAAGGATTGAGCGC
>JBEKHU010000483.1:0-3796 GCA_050012115.1 Bryobacteraceae bacterium
CCTGGACAACTTCCGCCGCGCGGCCGGCACGAAGGATGTGCCGCGTCGCGGACCCGTCTACACCGACTCCGACATCTATAAGTGGCTCGAGGCGGCCGCGTTCGTCCTCGAGAACCACGACAACCCCAAGCTGCGCGCGCTGGGCGAGGGCGCCATCGACACGATTGTCCAGGCGCAGCGGCCCGACGGCTATCTCAACACGCTCTACGCGAAGGAGCGCGCAGCGCAGCGCCACACGCGCATGGCGAACGACCACGAGCTCTACTGCCTGGGCCACATGCTGCAGGCGGCCGTGGCGTGGAAGCGCGCGACTGGCGAAACAAAACTGCTCGATTCCGGTTTGAAGATGGTTGCCTACCTGTTGGTCAATTTCGGTCCCGACAAGAAACCGCTCCTAGAGGGACATCCGGAAGTCGAGATGGCGCTGATCGAGTGCTATCGCGAGACCGGCGACAGGCGCTACCTGGAGTTGGCCCACTATCTGCTCGAATCCGACCCGCGGATCAAGCTCGACAAGGAGTCGATCACTTATCACAACACCGGCCGGCCGTTCTGGGAGCGCACGATTCTGGAAGGCCACGCCGTACGGGCGATGTATGCCTGCTCGGGCGCGACCGACTACTACCTCGAGACCGGGGACCGGCGCTACATGGATGCGCTCGACCGGTTGTGGCAGGACCTCACCCGCCGCAAGATGTACATCACCGGCGGCGTCGGTTCGCGCGAGTCGGGCGAGGCCTTCGGCGAACCCTATGAGCTGCCGAATCAGCTCGCCTACACCGAGAGCTGCGCGGCCATCGGGTCCATGTTCTGGCAGTGGCGCATGCTGCAGGCCACGGCCGACGCGAAGTACATGGACGTCTTCGAACGCGCGCTCTACAACGGCGTCAACAGCGGGCTGTCATTGCAGGGTAACCTCTACTGCTACCGCAACCCGCTGGAGTTGATCGGCGATCCCGAAGACAAGATCCGCAACCCGTGGTACGACACCACGTGCTGCCCGCCCAACATCCAGCGCGTGCTGGCGTCGCTGCCGGGCTACATGTACAGCACCTCCGCCGCCGGCCTGCACGTGCATCTCTACCACGCCAGCACCCTGCAGTGGCATCTCGAAGACGGGACGCCGGTCGAAGTTAAACAGGAGACGAAGTACCCGTGGTCGGGGGAGGTTACCCTGGCCGTCGCGCCCGCCGCGGAAAAGGAGTTCATCTTCCACCTGCGTATTCCGGCGTGGGCTGAGGGTGCAAAGCTGGCCGTCAATGGAAAGGCCCTGCCGCCGCCCGTGCCCGGGGCCTACGCGGCGATCAAGCGCGCCTGGAAGCGCGGCGATCTGGTGAAGCTGATGCTGCCGATAGCGCCGCGCATGACTGCGGCCAACGCGCTCGTGCGCGACGACGTTGGCAAACTTGCCGTGGAATACGGCCCGCTGGTCTACTGCATGGAGGGCATCGACCAGCCGGAGCCGCAAAACGTCTTCGCCTGGACGCTCGACCTGCGCGTCGCGGACGGCGCCTCGCCGTCGTCGTTCCAGACCAAATGGGAGAAGGATCTCCTGGGCGGCGTGTTGACACTTTCGCATAAGGCCGTCCACGCGCCTTCAGAGTTGTCGAAGGAACCGCTCTATCAATCCATCCTTGCCGGCATGCGGAAATCACCGACAGGCGAAGTGAGGCTGATCCCCTACTACACCTTCGACAATCGCGAACCGACCACCATGCAGGTATGGATCCCGTACCTGCGGTAAGTTCCTCTGGGAACACGCGCCTTCGCTCGGCGCTCCTGGCGTGCAGCGCTGCCCTGTCACAGTTCCTCCGCTACCCGTGCGGAGTCGGTCTGGGCGCACAACCCAGTCCTGTCATCAGATTGTAGGACGCGGCGCGCTCAAGTTTGCGTCTTTCCATGCTCCCTGACAGAAAAGTCTTGCTTTCCAACGCCATATGGCGTAATGTCGATTCGCTGGAGGACTAAATCCCGTCAATTCTGCAACAATCTGGGAGTTACTTGCGAGGATTTTGCCGCCAGCGAACAGCATGATCCGCGAAATTCGGAGGAAATATGCCCACTACAGTGGAACTTGTGGCCGGCCTGGCCGGCGCAATTGGATCGGATTATCGCCCCACCCACAACCAATTAGTCTTTGTGGAATACGGCGGCAAGCTTTCGCGCTTCAACCTCTTCCCTTCGGCGACGATTGTCTGCCAGGGAACAGTAGTGTTGAAGGGCACCTGGACCTTTGACCTCGACGCGGGAGTCGAGGGCGGGCCAACGCCGAACGTCGACATCTGGTGGGACCAGCAGACCACGGTCCTGCGCCAGATGGTGCCGCAGAATAGCGCCCGCATTCTCAATCTCGGCGTGGTCGATTTCAATACAATTACCGCCAATGGATTGCAGCATCTGACGTATTCGACGACGCCAATTCCCGGGAATGACAACGCCACCAACAAGCTGGTTGCGGGCGACGTTTTCGCCGTTTTGACGAATAAAGGGAGCTACTCCAAAGTAAAAGTCGTCACATACGGCTACAATTTGCAGATTCAATGGGTCACTTATCACCTGGATTCCGGCTATGCCGTGCTCGGAACCGGCTACACGAATCCGGAAGACGTGAAGGTGAGCGTGGACGACGTCCATGCCTACGTGACGGAGCGCTCGGGGGACCTGGTGCGCGTGGCCCTGGCGAGCGCCAACCGGGCCGCCGCGACCGTGGTCGCCTCCGGCATGGTGGCGCCGCAGCAGCTCTTCCTGGATGAGGCCCACCATGCGGCCTACGTCGTCGAGTACGCCGCCACCGGCCACTTGTGGCACATCAATCTGAGCAGCGGGCTGAAGACGCCGGTGGTCTCCAACCTGAGTTTCGGCGTCGGCCTGGTTCTCAGCTCGGACCTGCAATACGCCTACGTCAGTGAGCAGACGACCGGTCCCGACAAGGGCCGCGTCAGCCGCATCCAGCTCAGCAACGGCGCGCGCACCACTCTGGCCACGGGCCTGACGGCGCCGTTCTTCCTGACCTGGGCCGATGACACCGAAACCACCCTGCTGGTCCCCGAACGCGACCCCGCCAACCGCATCACCAGCGTCAGCGTCACCGGCGGCGGCACCAATGTTGCCGCCAGCGGCGTGGCCGCGAGGCCATCCAGCGTCGCGGTCCCGGCGCCGGGCTTAATGCTCATCTGTTGCGATCAGGAGCTCGAGGAGGTCGACTTCACCTCGGGCATCTTCCAGCCCGCCGGCCCGCTGCTCATGGGCATCGGGTTCATTCCTTTCGACAAGGTGACGGCCGCCGGCCTGGGCGATACCACTGTCGACCCGACTTACTTTTACCAGGTGAAGAACGTGCCCTTCGGCGGTACGCTTCCGCTGATGGTTAACCATGAGCGCGCCGACCTCGACGGCGCGGCTTACTACCGCGTGCTGGTGGACGGCACCGTGCGCAGCGACTCGTGGACCGACGAGAAATGGAACGGCTTTCAGTATGTGCCGGTAACCACCGGTCCGACCGTCATTGCGGGTCAGCCCGGCTACTACCCTGTGCACCCTTTGAGCGAGCTGTTCCTGTGGATGAACCCCTCGCTCGGCTCGCTCATGGATTCCACCAATCTCAGTAACGGCCTGCACACCATCGTGCTGCAGTTTGTCACCGCTGGAGGTGTGCTTGTGGAGTCCAGCACTCCGCTGAAGATTCTGGTCAACAACCAGTACTGCGTCGCCGCGCTGGCGCCGCCGACGCTGAACGGAGCGACGGCCGATACGACCTGCGGCCTGCTGCACTTATAGGACTAGAACTGGGACCCCG
>JBEKHU010000484.1:0-3779 GCA_050012115.1 Bryobacteraceae bacterium
CGGTTGCGCGCGACGCGGCTGCAGTTGCTGGATGTGTATGCCAAGCGGGGAGGGGCGGGACAATGACGACGCTCGTGGAAACGCCGGCGGTATCGCCGCCGCGCCCGTTGATGGAGCCCCGGCCAGCCCGCCTGCTGGGCATCGCGAAAGAAACGCACGATACGTTCACGCTGACGCTGGAGCCGCCGGAAGGCGGGGACGCGCGCTTCCGGCCGGGGCAGTTCAGCATGCTGTACGACTTCGGCGTGGGCGAGCTGCCGATCTCGATCAGCGGCGATCCGGAGCGCCCGGAGCAACTGGTTTACACGATCCGCAGCGTGGGACCGGTAACGACGAGCATCGTGACGCGACAGCCGGGCGAGAGCATCGGGGTGCGGGGGCCATTCGGCACGCCGTGGCCGATGACCGAAGCGCGGGGCAAAAGCGTGCTGATCGTGGCCGGCGGGATCGGTCTGGCGCCGCTGCGTCCGGCGATCTATCACATTCTGCGGCACCGCGGCGACTACAACCGGCTGATGATCCTGTACGGGGCGCGCAGCCCGCGGGACATTCTGTATAAGAAGGAACTGGCGGCGTGGAGCCTGCTGCCGGACACGCAATCGCTGGTGACGGTGGACTATGGCGGCGTGAGCTGGCGCGGGCACGTGGGCGTGGTGACGACGCTGTTCAAGTCGATCCGGACACAGCCCACCGAGACGATCGCGCTGCTGTGCGGGCCGGAGATCATGATGCGCTACGCGAGCCGCGAATTACAGTCGCGGGGCATCCCGAAAAAGCAAATCTACCTGTCGATGGAGCGCAACATGAAGTGCGCCGCGGGGTTCTGCGGCCACTGCCAGATAGGGCCGTTTTTCGCGTGCAAGGACGGTCCGGTATTTTCCTGCGCCGCGATCGAGCCATGGATGGACCTGTATGAAATCTGAAAAGCACAAACCGGTCGTGGGCATCTTCAAGTTCGCCTCGTGCGACGGGTGCCAGCTCACGCTGCTGGATTGCGAAGACGAGCTGCTGGCCGTGGCCGAGGCAGTGGAGATCCGCTATTTCCCCGAAGCATCGCGAAACATGGGCAAGGGGCCGTTCGACATCGCGTTCGTCGAGGGTTCCATCACCACGCACCACGACGCCGACCGGATCCAGCAGGTCCGCAGACAGTCGCGCCTGCTGGTGGCGCTGGGGGCGTGCGCGACGGCGGGTGGGATTCAGGCGCTGCGCAACTGGAAGGACTCGGGCGAGTTCGTGCGGATGGTTTACGCCAAGCCGGATTTCATCAGCACGTTGAAAACGTCGACGCCGGTGGCGGAGCACGTGCCGGTGGATTTCGAGCTGCGCGGCTGCCCGGTGCAGAAGACGCACTTTCTCGAGCTGATCGCCGCGCTGCTGGTAGGGCGCCGGCCACAGTTGCCGTCGGCGTCGCTGTGCATCGAGTGCAAGCGGCGGGGCAATACGTGCGTCCTGGTGGCCAGCGATGAGCCGTGCCTCGGCCCGGCGACGCAGGCCGGGTGCGGCGCGCTCTGCCCGGCGATGGGGCGGGCCTGCTACGGATGCTTCGGACCGCACGAAAACGCCAATGCGCCGGCGCTGGCGCAGCGGCTGAGGGCGGACGGGATGAGCGAGGCCGATCTGCAAAGGGCCTTCCGCACCTTCAACGCCTGGGCGTGGCAATTCAGAAAAGCAAGCGAAGAGGTAGCAGCGCGATGAGTACGACAACAAAAGCGGCTCACAGCGGCGCGGCGAAAATCTATGTCGAGACGATCGCCCGGGTGGAGGGCGAGGGGGCGCTGCACGTCCGGCTGAAGGGCGGCCGGATCCAGGACCTGCGGCTGGAGATCCCGGAGCCGCCGCGGCTGTTCGAGGCGTTCCTGCGGGGACGGAGGGCCGAAGAGGCCGTCGACATCACGGCGCGCATCTGCGGCATCTGCCCGATCGCCTACCAGATGAGCGCGACGCACGCGATCGAGCGGGCGTGGGGCATTCGGATCGATCCGCAGGTGCGCGCGCTGCGGCGGCTGTTCTACTGCGGCGAATGGATTGAAAGCCACGCGTTGCACATTTACTTCCTGCACGCGCCGGACTTCCTGGGCTACCAGGACGTGCTGGAGATGGCGGTGAAGTACCGGCCGGAGGTGGAGCGGGCGCTGCGGCTGAAGAAGCTGGGCAACGAGATGATGCGGGTGCTGGGAGGGCGAGAGATCCATCCCGTCTCGGTGCGCGTGGGAGGGTTTTATCACGTCCCTTCGAAGCGCGACCTGCAGCCGCTGGTGGAAGAGCTGAAATGGGCGCTGGAAGCCTCGGTGGAGACGGCCCGGCTGGTGGCCACGCTGCCCTTCCCGGATTTCCAGCAGGACTATGAATTCGTCTCGCTGTCGCACCCCGGCGAGTACCCGCTGAACGAGGGCCGGGTGGTGTCGAGCCGGGGCATCGATCTGGATGTGTCGGAGTACGAGGACCATTTTCTGGAGCAGCACGTGCGGCACTCCAACGCGCTGCACTCGGTGCTGCGGGAGCGGGGTTCGTTCCACGTGGGGCCGCTGGCGCGCTTCAATCTGAACTGGGAGAAGCTGCCGGGCGTGGCCCAGGAGACGGCGCGCGAGTGCGGCCTCGAAGCGCCGGTTCGCAACCCGTTCCGGAGCATCATCGTGCGGGCGGTGGAACTGGTGTTCGCGTGCGAGGAGGCGCTGCGGCTGATCGAACAGTACGAACCGCCGTCGCGGGCCTGCGCCCCCTACGAGCGTCGCGCCGGGACCGGCATGGCCGCGACCGAGGCCCCGCGGGGCCTGCTCTATCACCGCTATACAATTGATGAAAATGGGCTTATACTCGCATCAAAGATCGTTCCGCCGACCGCGCAGAACCTGAAGCGGATTGAAGACGATCTGTGGGGGTATTTGCCCCAGATCCTCGATGCGCCGGTCGAGGAGATCACATGGCGAGCCGAACAGGCCATACGCAATTACGATCCCTGCATCTCATGCGCCACGCACTTCCTGAAGGTGCGCGTCGAACGAGAGGACGACGTACGCTGATTGTCTGTTGCGGCAACGCCGACCGGGGCGACGATGGCGCGGGCCCGGCCTGCGCCGATGCGCTGCGATTGCTGGGCGCCGCCGCGCGCTGCCTGCCCGGAGACGCATTCACGCTGCTCGACGCCTGGACCGGACAGCCCAAAGTGATCATCGTGGACGCGATCGTGACCGGCTCGGCGGCACCCGGCACCGTCCATCGTTTCGAGATCAAGGGCGGCGCCGGAGCGGAGCAGTTTGAAGCCCGCCTGGGCAGTTCGACGCACGGCTTCGGCATCGCCGAGGCATTCCGTCTCGGCCAGATCACGAAGAACGTGCCGGAAGAGGTGATCGTCTACGGCATCGAGGCGGCGGGCTTCGAATGGGGCGCGGGCCTCTCCAGTGAAGTGCATGCCGCGGTGCAACGCCTCGCCACAACGCTGGCGCACGAAGCCGCGGATGGACCGGGCAGCAGCGCGCCGAACAAGCTGGCAGCGGGCCAGTAGGGCCGGGCGAGTCGCGTCAGGGTCTGCAATTGGTTGGATAAAACAGGCGGGAAATGGTAGCGCTAAGGGGATTCGAACCCCTATTGGAGCCTTGAGAGGGCTCCAGCCTAACCCTTAGACGATAGAGCCGGGGTGAAAGGCACGTCCTTCTCGACTTTTCCCGCTTTCTGAGCGGGGAGTCATTACGAAAAAGTAAGATAAACGGGTCCAATAATAGCGGCAGGATGTAGAATCGACGGTGTCCAAAAGGCCTGATTGGGAATCTTGGTTGCAA
>JBEKHU010000485.1:0-3772 GCA_050012115.1 Bryobacteraceae bacterium
GCGCGCTGCCGATCGCGGTCGGCGGCATGGTGAGCTGCCCGGTCATCGCCGTGCCGACCAGCGTCGGCTACGGGGCCCACTTCCACGGTCTGGCCTCGCTGCTCAGCATGCTGAATAGTTGCGCCAGCAACGTCTCTGTAGTCAACATCGACAACGGGTTCGGGGGCGGTTACGTGGCCAGCCTGATCAACCGGCTGTAACGGTCGGCGGGAATTCAGGCCGTGGCGGCCATGGCGCTCACTGGCATCACGGCGGACTGGGCAAACAAGTAGAACTCAAACAGCGGCGTCGGCTCGCCGCGGCCCCAGCGGCTCACTTTCCATTGGGCGCGTACGTACCGCGCTCCAGGAAACCCGCTGAGATCAACCAGAATCGTATACACGCCGCAGTAGAATTTCTGCGGGAATGCGAAGACCGGTTTGTCGCCCCAGTTAGTTCCATCCGCGGAGGTCCAAATCGACAGATCCAGGCTTTCCTGCTCGATGATACGAGTGATCCCGAGCGTTACGTTCAGGAACGAAGGGGCATTCTCTCCGAGATCGATTGCTGGTCCGGCGTTGTCTTGCCGGACTACCTGCTCTTCCAGCAGAAAAGTCGGCAGCATGATTCACTTCACCTCCGGCACCTGGCCCGTTCGCCACGGGGGCAGGATGAACTGGTTTGTGGCCACCGCTGATACAGTGCCCACTGGTCCAAGGTTCTCACAACTTCCATCAAAATAAAGCGAATAATCTGTTGCATTTGAAACGAAAAACAAGAACATCAGGTTTCCTGCGGATTGAACCGATCCAAGATGAAAGAGTGTTTATCTCTGCGTCGATTATGACACACAAAACCGGTCCCGCGCCCTCAGGAGGGACGCCGGGCGGCCGTCTTCGCCCTGCTCGCGGAGCCACGGGAGCTGGCCGCCGGGGAGGCCGCCTCGGAGGCGTATAGCCAGCGGTAGAGTTCCGCGTTTCGCAGGACGATCTGCACATAATCGCGCGTCTGCGTGAAGGGGATTGTCTCGACGAACTCACTGGCGTCTTCAAAACCTCCCCAACCGCGCCAGAGAACGACCCGGCTGTGCCCGGCATTGTAGGACGCCAGGGCGTCCTCGACGCGCCCGGCGCAGGAGTCGAGCAAATGGCGAAAGTAGAAGGTTCCCAGGCGAATGTTCGTCTCTGGCTGCGTCAGCATCGAGGTGCGGAACCCGCGCAGTTTGGCCTTGCGCGCGAGCTCGCGCCCGGAGGAAGGCAGGATCTGCATCAGCCCGACGGCTCTGGAGACGGAGATGGCCTTCGGATTGAACTCCGACTCCTGGCGGATCAGTGCGGCGACCAGGAAGGGATCGAGGCCGTTCGCACGGGCGTACTTCTTGAGCAGGTCTCGATAGGGCAGCGGGAAGGCCAGCCGCCAGAAACGGAGCGGCGCCCCATCACGCGGAAGGAACAGGTAGTTGGGGAGCACACCCTTGATGTGGCGCATCGCTCGGTCGGGAGCACCGTTGCGGGTGGCCATTTCGGCCAATTCGAGGGCGGCTGGCCAAGGCTGAGCGTCCGTCCGGACGGCAAAACGGAGTTCGTTTTCGGCCCAGTTGTCGAGTCCGGCCTGGTCGAGCAGCCGCGCGCGTTCGATGCGGCGGGCCGTGGCTGCGTCCGGATTGAAGTCGGCCCTCTGAGGCCGCTCGGGGAATGCGATGCCGGCGAGGAACTCCTCCACGGCCCTCGAAGGCTGCAGCGGCTGCGGTTCCAGCCTCTGCAGGACAGGCCGCGCGACAAACGTGTAGTAGTAGTTCGGGTAGCGGCGAGCGAGGAAGCGGTTCCAGGCCAGGGCAGCCGCGCCGTCTCCGGACTTTTCCGCCAGCCGGCCGAGGTAGAAGACCGCGGCTCCGGCCTTCTCCGAGGTCGGATACAGCTTCAGGTGCTGCCGCAGGAACTGGGCGGCGCCGGCGTTGTGATGACGATAGGCCCACCAGGCCGCACGCCAATGACACATCGGAGCCTCAGGGGCATCGGGAAACGACGCTGCGCAGGCGGTGAAGATGGGCTCCTGCCGCGCGTCGTCCTTGATGAGAAAGAGGTTGGAGGCATTCACGAAGGCCCGCAGACGCCAAGGCGAGCCGGGTGCGGTGGCGGACAACGTGGCAAGAGTGGCGTCCAGACTGTCGTCGCGATCTAACCGGCGTTCGCACAGGGCGATGGAGTACAGGCGCTCGGCCTCGACTTCGCCCGCCTGCCGGCCCAGCGCATCGAGGGCCGACATTGCCGAACCCGCGTTACCGGCATAGTAGGGTGCCGCGGCGGCGCGGACCAGTGCCAGTTCGCGGCTGGCTCCTGTGAAATCGGCGGCGATCGCGGCGTACTCCTGGCGCGCCGCGGCGAGTTCGCCAGCCTCGCGCAGCCCGTCCGCGCGCTCAAGTCGCAGCGCCACAGGCGTTTCCGGGTAGCCGGCGCCGAGCGCGGAGCGGAGGCGATCGAGAGCCGCCGCAGCGTCTTGCGCTTCGGGTGAGCGCGGGTAGCGGCAGTAAACAAGCTGATAATTCAGTGCCGCATCGCGCGCCGAACCTTCTGACTCCAGGGCGTGCGCGCGCACCATACCTGCCTCCGGAAGCGGCAGAGAGTTTTCCTCGACGCGGGCCAACAGGGTAAGCGCCTTGCGTGGTTCGTTGCTCTCGAGATAGGCGCGGGCGCCCAGCACAGCGGCCCGGGCGGCAAGGGGAGAGGGCGGCTGGAGTACAGCCACCTGCTCGGAGGCCGACGCAGATTCGGCGTAGTGATGCGCCTGAAACTCGGCCTTGGCCAGGAAGAAGGACGCGTAGTCGCGCAGGGCGGGTACGGCGGAGCGGGCGTCCGTCAGGGCCTGAATCGCTCGCGGCAGATGACCTTCCTCGAGCGCCCGGGAGCCTTCGGCGAGCAGACGCAGCCCCGCGCTTGACGGCGGTGCAGGCGATGTTGGCGCGGCCAGAGACGCGCTAAACCAGAGGACCAGGATAATCCGGGCCCAGCAGCGATGGATCGTCATTCGCCAGCGTCCGCACCAGTTCCACGTGGAAGTAGTCGATCATGGTCGGGGTCGACAGGAAGTCGTTGCTGAACTGCTCCCGGCCCTGCTCGATCTCCTTCCGAAGCGCCTCGAAAAGATCGTGGTTGTCGCGGCCTTCCTTGACGGCCTGGGCCCTGTACAGGCGCATCTCCGCGACACGGACGCGGGCGAAGCGCTGAGCGCGGGCGTGAGTCTCCTGCTCGTCCCTGGGCAGCTTGGCGAGGTCTGGCACGACACTGACGGGCACCTTTGGTTCAGAGTCCGCAGCGATGCCGAGCAAATGGCCGACCCCGCCCTTGGCCACCTTCTGTTCCGCCTGCCGCACCTCGAGGGACAAGCCGGCGATCGTGGCCAGCAGTTCCAGGGCCGAGACGTTGGCGGGCACCTCATGGCCGGGAATGGCCAGGACCGCTGAGACCTTGCGGTCCTTGCCCGTCCGCTGAGTCACGATCGGCAGGAGAGACAAGCGGCAGGACTCATCCAGAGCGAGAGCTGAGACCAAGGTCTCGGAGATCTCACCCGGGTTGGCCATGGCGATGACTGTGTCCATCGAATCCGCGGCGCCCTTGAAGGCTGGCGCGGATTCGAGCGGTATCTTCAACCCGGCGAGAGCAGGGAACTCCTCACCTTCTTGGGCGCGAAAGCCCTCGAAGACGAGTTCGCCGGACAGCAGGCTGAAGAGATACGCGCTTGGAGCCACGGCGAGCGCGCCATCGAGCACCGCCGCGGTCCACGCTCCCAAATCCTC
>JBEKHU010000486.1:0-3746 GCA_050012115.1 Bryobacteraceae bacterium
TTCTGGACAAGGACAATCCAGGGCAGTTCGGCCACGGCGGAGCTCACGTGGGTTTCCAGGCGTTGTTGACGATGAACTCCGAGTCGGGGCAGGGCGTGGCGATCATGGCCAACTCGGATAACGGGAGTATCGTCGAGGATTTTCTGGTGCGAAGCATCGCCAAGGAGTACGGCTGGCACTACAGCCTCCCGGAGCTGAGAGTCGTCCAAACGTTGTTGCTGATCGCGAAGGTCAACGGCGCCGAAGCAGCGCTGCCGCGCTGCACGGAGTTCAAGAAATCCGGATCAGACAAGTTGAAGGTCGAGGAAGCAACGCTGGACAAGCTGGGCGAGATTCTGCTTTTCTCCGGCCAGGAGCAGGACGCGATCACCGTCTTCCAGCGCAACGCGCAGGAGTATCCGCAGTCGGCCAACGCGTACGACAGTCTGGGCACGGCCTACGCGAAGGTCGGGCAGAAGGAACTGGCGATCAAGAACTATGATCTGTCGCTAGAGCTCGATCCGAAGAACCAGACGCGGTCGACACGATCAAGAAGCTGAAGGAAACGAAGTGAGGTCGGGCCGGCTTTGACGCAGCTCCAACGGTTGCCTTACGGATTGTCCAGCGCGGACTGGAGCCGACCCGCAGAGTCGTTCGCGAAATGTTCTCTTCCCACCGGCAAACGCCCAGACGGTCCGGCCCTGGAAGTTCCCGGGACCTCCTCTGATTGCTTGACGGTGCATGCCGAAACTGCCTGCCGAGCGCCGCGCTTCGCTTGACAACGGGTCTACCCTGAAGGCAGGCCCATCGGGTTTCCGGCCGCCCTAGCGCTTCCATGCGCACGTACGGCGATGTCTGGCGTGAGTTCAAAGGGGGAAGCAGGTTTATCAGAAGATAGTCACTTCAAATTATTGATTCCAATGAGAAAACTTAGAAATTGGCTTTGTTTCTCATAATTTAGGTGTACTGATTATAGGGGCTTGTCTCAAGTAGTGCTGCTAATGAAAGTGGAAACCGGCCAAATCGCCCAAGCCGCCGCGATCCTCCGCCGTGGCGGGCTCGTGGCCTTCCCCACCGAGACCGTCTATGGCCTCGGCGCCAATGCCCTCGACGCCGCCGCGGTGCGGCGCATCTTCGAAGTCAAGCAGCGCCCCGCCACTAGCCCGCTGATCGTGCACGCCGCCTCCGAAAGGATGGCCCGCGACTACGCCCTGGACTGGCCCGCTTCGGCCCGCGACCTCGCCCGCCGCTTCTGGCCGGGGCCGCTGACGCTCGTTGTCCCGAAGAAGCCCGTCATCCCCGACATCGTCACCGCTGGCCTCGGCACAGTCGGCCTGCGCGTTCCTGCCCATCCCGTCGCTGTGGCGTTGATCCGCGCCGCCGGCGTGCCCGTGGCAGCGCCCAGCGCCAACCGCTTCACTCAGCTCTCGCCCACCTCGGCCGAACACGTCCGCGCGAGCCTGGGCGACGCGGTCGACTTGATCCTCGACGGCGGCTCGACGCCCGTGGGCATCGAATCGACGGTCCTGTCGCTCGCCGGCCGGCCCACCCTGCTGCGGCCGGGCATGATCTCCAAGGAGGAACTCGAAGTCGTGATCGGCGACGTGGCGGTAGCCCCCGCCGCGGGCGCGCAGGCGTTTCTCGAGGACGCCGCGGACCTAGCCCACGCCGCCCCCGGCATGCACCGCAAGCACTACAGTCCGCGCACGCCGCTGCTTCTGATTGCTCCCGGAGAGCGGCCCGTCGGCGGACGCGGCGCGGTCGTCTCTCACCGTTCCCACGCCCACGGCGTCGTGCGCATGTCCGCCGACCCCAGGCGCTACGCTGCGGCCCTGTACGCGACGCTGCACGAGCTCGACGGTCAGGGCTACGATTGGATCGCCGTGGAACGCGTGCCCGAGCTCGACGCCTGGGCCGGCATCCGCGACCGCCTGACGCGCGCCGCCGCGCGCGAGTAACGCCGTCGCGCGGCGGCGCGCGATTAGCACCCGATCGCGTGTCCTTTCCACCCTGGAGGAACCTCCGACTGAAGCAATAGACTAGGTACCTGATGCAGGCCTCGTCCCCGCCTTTCCTGGTCCACGAACCCCTGCTGATGAACCTGCTCGGTCACGCGGCGGGCACGCTGATCTTCGGCATCTTCCTCGTCCTGCTGTGGCGCGACCGCGCCGGGCAGAAGCTGCGCGGCGGCCGGTTGTCGCTCGTCTCCGGCGCGCTGGCTTTTGTCTGGAACGCGGGCTCAGTCCTCGCGCTGGGCTTTGCCGGAACCGCCCTGGCGCAGGCGTTGATGGCGCTGCTCGCCATGGCCCTCAGCCTGTTGCCCGCCTGTCTGCTCGATCTCCTGTTGGCCGGCCGGCTGCGCTGGCTGGCGCGCGCCGGCTACGCCCTCAGCCTGGCCGCCATGGCCCTCCACGCCCTCGAACCGGTGCTCGACCTGCGCACCCTCGGCGCGCACGTCTTCCACGCCGGGGACCTGCACAGAGAGACCCTGGTTCTGACCCTCCGTCGGCTTCGCGCTCCTGACCCTCCTGGCGGCCGTCCTGCTGCTGCGCCGTGCTCCGTCCGGGCGCCCTCCGCTGGTGACCCGCGCCGTCGCCGCGATGGGCCTCTTCCTGTTCGCCTTGTCCTTCGCTCACTTTCAACCCGCCGGCGGTCACAGCGGCTGGCTGGCAGAGTTGGTCATCCACCACGCCGGGCTGCCCGTCGCCCTGTTCCTGCTGCTGCAGGGCTACCGCTTCCTCCTGCTCGATGCCTTCCTGCGCTTCCTGGCCAACATCCTCCTGGCCGCGGGCTTTACTTGGGCGCTGTGGCGCGCGGGTTGGCTCCACCTGCACGACGTCGCGCCCCGCCCGGCCGCCGTCGCTCTACTGGGCGTCTGTGGCGGGCTGGTCCTCTACGCCTTCGCCCGCGAGTTCGTCCAGCTCGGCCTGACGCGGCTGTTATTCCGCCGCCGCCCGCTGGAGCCCGTCCTCGCGCAGTTGCGCCAATTGCGATTTGACGACGAAGAGCATTGGCAGACGCGTCTGGCGGACATCGCTGGCGCCTGTTTCGGCGCCGCCGCGCGTGTCGGCCCCGAACTCCCGGATCCCGAAGCTGAGGGTGGCGCGTGCGTGCGCGTCTATCCCGGCTTGCAGCTCGCTCTCGGCCGCCGCGCTGGTGGCCGGCGCTATCTCAGCGAGGATCGCCAGGCCCTGGAGGCCATGGCCGCGCAACTGCGCACCGGGCTTGCGCAATTCCGCGAGATGGAACTCCGGCGGCTGGTCTCCGAGGCCGAGCTCAAGGCCCTCCAGGCGCAGATTCATCTCCACTTCCTCTTCAATGCCCTCAACACGCTCTACGGGCTGATCCCGCGCGACGCCCGCGGGGCGCGCGACACCGTGCTCAATCTTTCCGACATGCTGCGCTACTTCCTCCATGCCGGCGAGCGCCTCATCCCGCTCGAGGAGGAACTGCGTATTGTGCACGGCTATCTCGGCATTGAAGGCCTGCGGCTGGGCGCGTAACTGCAGTCCCTGGTCGAGGCCGACCCCGCCGCCCTGCGCGCCCTCGTCCCCGTGTTGAGCGTCCAGCCGCTCGTGGGAAACGCCGTCCAGCACGCCATCGCGCCCAACCCCCAGGGTGGAACCCTGCGTGTCACCGCGACCCCGGTCGGCGCGGGCGCCGAAGCCGCCGTCGAGATCGCCGTCATCGACAGCGGAGGCGCGTTCGAGCCCGCCTCGCGAGCCACATGCGGTCTGGGCGTCGGTTTGGAAAACGTCCGCCAGCGC
>JBEKHU010000487.1:0-3744 GCA_050012115.1 Bryobacteraceae bacterium
GGTCGCGTGCACGAACAGCCCGGCCCAGTCGTCAATATAGGCTTCCGTCAGCCCGACCCAGGCGACGCCCGGAACCTCTATTAGCTGGGGCAGCCCGATCAGGTATTCCGGATGCAGCCCCTGGATCGTCAGTTCGTGATAGTCGTCCTCGTTCGACGTCTGGAAATCGCGCAGGATCAGGCTCCAGGTGGTCGCGTCCTTGCTGAAGCGGAACTGCGTCGCTTCGTTGGTAATGCGCAGTTCCTTGACGCCGGCTTGCGCGGGAATGCCGTAGCGGAACGCGACGCCGTCGTCGTAGGCCCGTGCCTCGATCGTCAGGCGCCGCCCGGCCGCCGTCGTCTCGACCGTCTGCACGCTCACCGCGTTGTAGTGGTCGCGAATCGGATTCGATTTTCCGGCCACGGAGTTCCAGGTTTCGTCGCCCGCCGAGTTCTGCGAGGACTCGACCCGCATCGCCGGCCCCAGCTCCGCGGCCCCGTCGAACGCCAGGCCGAGCTTTGACCATTCCAGAACCGGTTTGCCGCGGAACGCGACCCTGTAGGCGAGCTGGCCGGCAGCCTGGACCGAGCGCCCGCTCAAGGTCGCAATGGAAAGTTGCAGCGCGCCATTCGGCGATTGGACCACCACGGGCGCCTGTGCCGCGGCGGCGAAACCTGCGGCGAAAACGAGGTTGCAGAGATAGGTGAGCCGTCGACGGGAGAACATATCAGCTACAGCCTATTACACTCCTGGGAACATAGGCGCGGGCCTCGGCGGAGGGCCGGCTCGCAATTGATCTGGCCCTCAGGCGGTATAGTCTTGAACGGGGTCCATCGTATGCACGCTCGCCCTCGATTCGCGCAACGGAAGAGTCGCGTTTGCGGCCGCTGTGGCTGGAAGTCCGTCCTCTTGGCGTTGTTCAGCGCACAGATTGTGTTCGCTGCCCAAATCGCCGGGCCGCTCGTGGTTTCCGGGAATCCGAACTACTTCAAGGACGCCAGCGGCGCGGTTCTTATTCTGAACGGATCGCAGACCTGGAACACCCTTCAGGATTGGGGGAGCAATGGGTCTCTCGAGACCTTGGATTTCAACGCCTTCGTCAAGTTCCTCACCACGCACGGCCACAATTTCACCCTGCTGTGGACCACGGAAATGCCCAAATTCTGCGGTTTCCCCGGTACGGCGAGTTCTCCGCCGGATCTGATCGTTGACCCGCTTCCCTGGCTGAGGACGGGTCCGGGGCGTGCCACCGACGGCGGGTTGAAATTCGATCTCACGAAGTTCAACCCAGGCTTTTTCGACCGCCTGCGCACCCGGACGCAGGCTCTGAACAATGCCGGTATCTACGTTGGGGTTTACTTGTTCACGGGTGAGTGGCTCAACATTTTCCGTTGCTCCAGCGACGGCTACCCTTTCACGGGCGCCAACAACATCAATGGCGTTGACGACGGTTACACTGGCGGGAAAAAGGGGACCGGCTCAATCACCATGACCGCGGCCGACGCGATTACCCGGCTCCAGGACGCCTATGTGGAAAAGGTGATCGACACCTTGAACGATCTGCCGAACGTGCTCTGGATTGTGTCCGAGGAGGCTCCTGCCGATTCCACGTGGTGGAACGATCACCAGATTGCTCACATCCGGGCTTATGAGGCCGGGAAGCGGTTGCAGCACCCCATCGGCTATGCCGCCCTGATTAGTGCGCCGGACACGGTGATTTACAATTCCGACGCAGACTGGGTAGCTCCGGCAGCCAGGGTTTCCCCGGTTACATCCTGCGGAAGTGGGCATCCTCGCTGCAAAGTGAACGTCAATGACAGCGACCATTCCTACTGGGAGATTTGGAAAGACACACCGCAAGTCAATCGCAACTTTGCATGGGAAAACTTCATGACCGGCAACCAGGTGCTGTTCATGGACCCTTACCTGGTGTATTACCCGCGCGAGAGCCGGAACTTATGCCTCTCTCCGGCCGGCGCCATCTGCAGCCTGCCGGACACGCGCTGGGATAACTTCAGGGACAATCTTGGGTACATTTTGAGATACTCCCGCAAGCTGGATCTCGCCAGCGTCACTCCGCGCGGCGCTCTCTCTTCGACCGGCTATTGTCTTGCCCAGACCCCATCGCAGGGAGCGGAGTACTTGGTTTACGCGCCTTCCGGCGGCGCGTTCACCGTGAATCTCTCGGCAATGTCCGGATCAAGGACATTGTCGGTAGAGTGGTTCAACCCATCGACCGGCGTCGCGATCGCCGCGGATTCGATTCCTGCTGGATCGTCCTCCCAATCGTTCAGTCCGCCGTTCGGCGGAGACGCGGTGCTCTACCTGGTGGACACCGCGGGACACGCAACGCGGGGCGGGCGCTGATCCTGGAGCCGTACGCCCGCGATCGGAGATAGGGGACAGCCGATACCCGATGGCACTCATACACAAGTCCGCCGTCTGCTCTTTCGGGTTGCTCCTCGTGGCCGTGACGGCCCGCCCCGCCACCCTCGCCGGACGAGTGATCGACGCCGAAACCGGCGCGACCATTCCCGCCACGATCACGATCCGTACGAGCGCTGGCACGATCGTCACCGATCATCCCAGTTTCCAGGCGGGCTTCCGATCCGCGGGCACTTTCGAAAAGCAGGTGCCGGCGGGCGAGACGACCATCGTGGTCCGCCGCGGCTTCGACTACATCGCCGTCCAGCGCCGGTTCACGCTTGCCGCGGACGAACGCCGCGCCGAGACGTTCGAGTTGCGGCGCCGCTCCACCCTCCGCCGCGAGGGCTGGTATTGCGGAGACAACCACGACCACATGATCCACGGCGAACGCAGCATCCTGGTCGATTTCCCGTACGTTGCCCTGGCGGCGCGCGCCGAGGGCCTCGACTACCTCGCGGTCGCCCAGGACTGGAATGTCCCGCGGGTCTCGCCGGAAGAGTTGGAGCGCGCCACTCGCGCTCTCAGCCTGCCGGATTTCACGCTCACGTGGAATCTGGAAGCTCCCAAGAACTACTGGCGCGGCGACGCTTCCCATACCCTCGGCCACGGCTGGACGGTGGGCATGCGCGGGCGCACATCCGATGGGCGCGACGCCATCGCCGCATTACTCGCCCTGAGCGCGATGGACTACCAGAGCGCAAAGCCGGCCGTTCCGAATTTCGAGATCCAGGCGCTCATCCACTCGCTAGGCGGAGTTTCCGCCTACACCCATCCGGCCCGCTGGTGGCTGGGGCAATGGGGCGGCCAGGGCATCTATCCCGTGGAAGAGCACAAGTTCATCTCCAACATGGCGGCGGAGCTGCCCTTCGACACCGTCTGCGGTCCCACCTACGACGCGATCGACATCCTGATGCCGGCGCACGAAGTCAAGGCCAACCAGGAAGCTCTGAAGCTGTGGTTCCTGCTGCTCAATCACGGCTATCACATCCCCGCCAGCGGCTCCTCCGACGCGACCTTCGACCGGCCCGGCGGCGGCGTCCCGGGCGAGGTGCGGATCTATACGCAGCTCGAGGGCGGCGTCGAAATGCCGCGCGTCGCCGCGGCCATCCAGGCCGGCCGCAGCTTCGTCACCAGCGGCCCGTTGCTGGTATTGGAAATCGGCGGCCGCACCAGCGGTTCCGTGGTGACGCTGCCGGCCCCAGCGCAGAAGGGCAGAATTCGCGCCTGGGCCGATCGCCTCACGCGCGTCGAGTTGATCCGCAATGGAGTGGTCGTGCGCGTCTTCGACTCGGCCGCCGGAAAGACCGAATTCACAGCCGATTTCGATATCGGCGAAAC
>JBEKHU010000488.1:0-3744 GCA_050012115.1 Bryobacteraceae bacterium
CGCACCGTTCCAAGACGGCTTCCTTCAAACGGCTGTATCGAAAGCGACCCGGCGATCCACGCTCGCCCATCCCCGAGAGACAATCGCGCCGGGCCGCTCCCGATACAGCACTAACGTTTATCGTCCACAACGCTGTTCGCCGTCCAGGGCGGCATTCTCTTCTCGCGCGTCGAGAGCGATTCCGCAGGCGGTGCGATGCTTCGATTCGATGCGAACGAAGGGCACTACTCGTGGACTGAGGAGCTACTTCTTCGGTGGTCGTTGCCGAAGTTTCTCCGCGTCCGCGGCTTTCATTATGATCGGCTTCCCGCCGTTGGGTGGGTGGAGCACGATCGCCCAATCCTCCGAGCACTGCGGGCCTACCCAGCCGTAGTAGTGTTTCTCGTTATATGCGCGCGAAAGAGGGATCGACAGCGTGGCCTCAGATCGACCCTGTTGCAGTACGTAGACGTGAATCGGATCGTACGTCAATAGGTGGTCACCCCATTCCTGTGACATGCATGGAGCACCGATGATCTCAGGGAAACCATCACCATTGACGTCGCTGATACCCACCAGTTCGAGTTCTTCTTTTCGGAGGATGACAGCGGGCGCCTGATCGTCCCTGAGGTCCAAAATGTGTAGGCTACCGGGCGAGCTTGCAAAGGGCCAACCAACCAGGAAAAGTAGCGTGTGCGGAGTTCCACCGATCAAGGTTCGAAGGCCAAAAACGTATTGAGAATTGACCGCATTCTTCCGACGAGAGAACCAATTCTGAAAGGCAGCGGGCTTGATCCACCACGCGAACTCGTTGGTCAGCACGAATTCCGGCTGGCCGACTGTCTTAATCCGTAGCCGAGTAAAACTCTGTTCCATCTCCGACTCCGCAGGAGACTCAAGAACAAAAGTCCGCTCTATGCCGCCGCGCTCCTCCTGTCGATACTTGAACGACTCGATATGCTTCCACCGACCAGCGTCATCTGCAAACGTGAACACGGCCGAAAAACACAAAGTGCCCAGCGCCAGGAGCATGCGGACGAAGGCACCGCCGATCGGCGAAATCCTCCGGTCTAGATCGCTTCGCACCATCCATGTTGAATCTAGCACTGTGCACGGTAAGTGGGGTTATCGGACAAAGGTTGATCTCCCGGTTCGCATTTTCGAATCGTAGCCGCAGCCGACCGACGAACTGAGCGCGGGCGCGCGCAGTGGACAGGAGCCGGCTGGAAAGCCGGCCCCCAAGAGGGGTCGCGGACCGTGGTTTTACCGTGAGTTCACCGTGCGCCGAGCACGATTTTACCGTGAAAACACCGTGTTTTACCGTGTTTTTACCGTAAAAACAGCGGCTTTCCCGTTTCCGTGTAACTACGGTTTTCTAAAGGACTTAGCGGAATCTGGCGGAAAGTGCGTGCCCGCGAGGCGCGCAACTACGGTGTTTTAAAGGACTTACGCGATTGTCACGGTGCTTCACGGTGGATCTGTGGCAAGTAAATGACTTAAGAGAATTTCAGGAGCATTTTGGCGCACATTAACATGCTGCACCGTGCGTCACGGTGGATCTGTTGCAATGATTGGGCTTACGCACATTAAGGTACCACATTAATATGATTCACCGTGCGTCACGGTGGATGTGTGGCAAACAAAGGGCTTAGAAACATTAACACGCGCATTTTTGCGCGCGCACCGTGCTTCACGGTGTATCTACGGTGATCTAAAGGACTTATTGACAATTCGCCGTGTTTCGCCGGCGACGGTGAAATCACGGTATTCTTGAGGTGTTTTGGCCGGGATGGACCGGCGGAGTCTGTACTGCAACGACTCGCTGACGCTGGCGGGGATTCCGGAGGAGGCGTACGAATACCGCCTGGGGCATCGCTCGGCGCTGGAATGGGTGATCGATCAGTACCAGCGCAAGGAGAAGTCGAACCCGAACCGGGCCGACGATCCGGAGTACATTGTCCGGCTGGTGAAACAGGTGATCGCGGTGTCGCTGGAGACGGTGGCGATCACGCGGGGGCTGCCGGAGTTCGCGATGGCGGCGGAGTAAGGGGCGTGCCCGGCGATGGTGACGGAGGCTGACAAGCTCGGCGTGGTGGCGAAGCTCACGCGCGAGGAGGATGATGCCGTGAAAGGAGAATCGGCGTGAACTGGACGGAGTTATTGAAGAACGAAATTGAAATCACCTACGCGACGACGGCCGGGCTTCTGGACCGGGTCGATCCGGAGAGCCTCGAGTGGAAGCCGGAGAGCGGCGACAACTGGATGACGGTGGGCCAACTGCTGAAGCACATCACCAACGCCTGTGGCGCCGGGTGCAAAGGATTCGTCACGGGTGACTGGGGGCTGCCCGCGGGCAAAAAGCTGGAAGACCTCTCCGCGGAGGAAATGTTGCCGCCCGCCGGGAAGTTGCCCGCGATTGAGAGTGTCGAGAAGGCCAAGCGGCTGCTATCGGAGGACAAGAATCTTGCCCTGCAGATGATCGACCAGGCCGGCGAGAATGATCTGGCCCATCGCGAGATCGCCGCGCCGTGGGCGCCTGGCGCGGCCTACGTCCTCGGCCGGCACCTGCTGCAAATGGTCCAGCATCTCGACCGGCACAAGAGCCAACTGTTTTACTACCTGAAGCTTCAAGGCAAGCCCGTCCACACCGAGGACCTGTGGGGCCAGTCCTGAGCGCGTCGCGTTGAGGAGAACGCGGCCGAACTGAAGCGGAGTCGGCGGGAGCAGAGGGGCTGCCGCGCCGCCGGCTTTTTACGGTTGCGCCGAGACCGACAGCGCCTGGCCCGCGTAGCGCACGGTCTTTTCCGGGCCTCCGACAAAGACGACGCGGAAGGTGCGGGAGGCGAGCATGCCGGGGAAGCTGCCCTGGCGGGGGCCGATGGTCAGCGACTGGGCGGCCTCGTTCCAGTCGAAATCGATGGTCGCGTATTGACCCTGCTCGTAGTGGTAGGTGTCGCCCTCGTCCTCATAGAGCGTGAAGTGGCCGGTGGCGCCGCGATAGACGCGCAGCTCGATCGGGTCGGCGGGCTTCTGGGTGGTGTACTCGATGGCGGGACCGAGCGGGAGGATGGAACCGGCGCGCACGTAGAGCGGGATGCGCTCGAGCGGGGCGGCGGCCTCAATGGCCCGGCCGCCCTCGACGGCAGCGCCGCTCCAGAAGTCGTACCAGCGGGCCTTGGGAAGATAGACGCGGCGGGAGGTGGCGCCGGGGTCAGTGACCGGATTCACCAGGATCGCCGGCCCGAACAGGAACTGGTCGCCGACGTCCATGGCCTGACGGTCGCCGGCAAAGTCCATGATCAGCGGCCGCATGGGCGTGTAGTGGTCGTGCGTGGTCATCCAGGCGACGGAATAGATGTACGGCATCAAGGAGTAGCGCAGCTTGTCGAAGTCGACCAGGATGCGCTGGGCCGGCTCGCCGTAGGACCAGAGCTCGTTCTGATTAGTGGTGCGCGTGCCGTGGACGCGGAAGATGGGGCAGAACGTGCCGTACTGGAACCAGCGCACAAACAGTTCGCGGTAGGCGGGGTCGTCCGGATTGCCGATGAAGAAGCCGCCGATGTCGGTGGTCCAGTAGGGCATGCCGCTGAGCGAGTAGTTGAGGCCGGCGGGGATCTGGCGGCGGTAGGCCAGCCAATCGGAGAGAATGTCGCCGGACCAGGCCGTGACGCCGTAGCGCTGCGCGCCGGCGAAGGCGGAGCGGCCCAGGATGTACACGCGTTTGGCGTCGGAAGCGGCGCGCTGGCCTTCATAAACGCCCTGCGC
>JBEKHU010000489.1:0-3739 GCA_050012115.1 Bryobacteraceae bacterium
GGTGACGCCGGGCACGTTGCTGGGCGGGCTGCTGGACGAGATCCGCGAGACGTGCGGGCTGGGCGAAACGCCGGTGTTCGCCACGGCCAGCCACGACACGGCCTCGGCCGTGGCGGCGGTGCCGGCCGCGGGCGAGGCGCCGTGGTGTTACATCTCGAGCGGCACCTGGAGCTTGATGGGCGTGGAGCTGGACGCGCCGGTGATCAACGAGCGGGTGTTGGGGCTGAACTACACCAACGAAATCGGCGCCGCGGGCAAAATCCGGCTCCTGACAAACATCGCTGGATTGTGGCTGGTGCAGGAATGCCGCCGGGCGTGGGCCCTGGAAGGCACCGAATACAGTTACAACGAGCTGACGGTGATGGCCGCGGGCGCGGAGCCGTTCGCGGCGGTGATCGATCCGGATGCGTTCATGGAGCCGGGCGCGATGCCGGGGCGCATTGCGGCGTTGTGCCGCGAGACCGGCCAGGAGCCGCCGAAGACGCCAGGCTCGTTCGTGCGCACGTGCCTGGAGAGCCTGGCGCTCCGCTACCGGCAGGTGCTGGAGAGCCTGGAGTCGGTCACAGGGAGCCGCATCGAGACGATCCACATTGTCGGCGGCGGATCGAAGAACGCGCTGCTGAACCGCTTCGTGGCCGAGGCGACGGGGCGTACGGTGGTGGCCGGTCCGGGCGAGGCGACGGCGGTGGGCAACCTGCTGGTGCAGGCCATGGGCGCGGGCGAGATCGAGGGCCTGGAGGGGTTGCGCGCGGTGGTGCGGAACTCGTTCGAACTGGAGCGGATCGAAGCCCCCGGCGCGGCGCCGGAGTGGGACCGGGCCTACGAGAAGTACCTGAAGATCGTGAGCGCGCGGGCCTAGCGGCGCAGCGGTCGTCACGGCTCGACCGTGACGTTTTCGGGCAGCGGGGCAAGGGCGGGAAGCGTGGTGTCCCGAGTGGTCCGCTGGTCCTGGATCGTGATTTGAAGCCGCGGGCGCAGGGTTGCGGCTTCGGACTCGCTGAGCCGGTTCGATTCCCTGAGCTTCTGGGCCACGTAGGTAAAGCGAATCTGCTGCTCTGCAATGAATGCCGCCAGATCGCGGAGGTAGGCTTCCGGGCTCTGCCAGGCAATAGTTCGAGACACATGAGCCGGCAGCGAGGGGCGGTCGGGGGAGTCGAACAGCACTTTGGAGAGATAGTGCTGGCGGACCAGGTCCTGATCCGGTTTGCAGCAGGCGCCGCCGACACCCTCGTAGTAGGTGTTGGTCACGATGCGGCGGTAGTAAGAGGGATCGGTCCCCGCTGCGAGCAGCGTGATCTCCCGCTCCAGGCGGTCGGCGCATGCGGCGAACGCGTAGAAGCCGATGGCCGGCGAGGGGAAATCGGCTCTGAAGTGGGGTGGCGTGCCGGTCATACAGCAGAGGTTCCCCCCTCCGAAGCTCCCGCCTTCGCCGGCATTGGGGTCGGTAAGCAAGACCTGAGCGTGGACGGTCATCGACCCGAGGACGGCCGCAAAGAAGCCCTCGGCGGAGTTCTGCGCGAGGAGGTTGCCGGCGGCGAGCCAGGCGGCGGGGTAGCGCTGCTCAGTCTTGAAGATGTCCATGAGGACTGGCGTCGTGTCCTCCCCGAAGCGCGAGAGCAGGATGAGCGACTGGACGGGGAACTCGGGGTAGAGGCGCTGCGCTTGCTCGACTGGCACCGGCGCTTCGAACTGAATCAGGGCGTCGAGAACGGCGACCAGCGCCGAGTGGCGGCCGCGGTCGCCCGCGGTGACGGGCTCCTCGACGATTGGCGCGGCGGCGAGCAAGTCGAGCAGATCAGGGATGGCTTCCCTGCGCCAGTCGCGCAGAATCAGGTATGCGCCCCAAAGCTGGAAGCGGGGATCGGGGTCGTGGAGCCAAGCTAGGGCAAGCGGCGCGGTCTGCTTCTGTAACTGGCCGAGGATAATCGCCGGATCGGACGGCGCCGGCTGCGCCAGGGCGGCTGTGGCCAGCAGCCCGCAGGCACATAAGCGAAACGCGGCTCTGGGCATGCACTTAGCACGACGCAGCGGCGGGAAGCGCCGTTACCCGCTTCCCGGAACTTGCCCCTCGCCGGACCTCGATTTACTCGCGTTGGTAACAACCTGACGGTAAGTCGTTGATTCTGTGTTCGGATTCTACTCAGCGTGAGTAAAATGATGGGCATGTCAAGCCGCTTGCAGCGAATGGCTAAGACCGATTGCAGACTCGAACCAGGAGGGTGGTCCGGCGAGTTGCGGTCGTCGGATGGCCAGAAGGTGAGGGTGAAACACATTCGCGGGCGGGTCAAGCCGGGCTTGCCGCTTGGCACTCTTCCTTCTTAAGTGCGGACCGTGGCGGTTAGCGCTGCTAGTGTTTGAGCCTCGCGAGCGCAGCATCATACTCGGCTTTTTGAACCCTCTTGCCGCTGGGACCGTAGGTTTTGTCTTCCTGATACCGGCTGTTCTTGTCGTCTTCAAGGTAAGTCAACAGGTCAGGACTGATCTGTTTGGCCTCCCACCAGGCGACCGCATAGAAGTAGGCTCCGCCAAAGTGAGTGACGCCCGCGAGGTTTGCGCCCTCTAGGTTGACGCTGTCGAGGCCGATATCCACGATTCTGGCGCCGCTCAGATCCACACCACTCCAATCGCAGGAATTGAAACGCGTTCCCGAGAGGTCGAGATTGACACTGCTTGGCTTCGGGGTTCGCAGAACGTCGGCGACATGTGTGCAGACCTTCAGCAGGGCCGTGTTGACGTAGTCGTAGGCCTTTTTCTCCCCAGGGCGAGTCAATTTTGCCTGGTCCACTCTGCCGGTTGCCAGGTCATACGTTTGTTGCCAAAGAGGGGCGCCGCGCACAAGGAGGGCGCGGTCGAGTTTCAGGACTTGGTCGAGATTGTTCCAACCCGCAGGCTGGAATATCGCATCGAACAGGACAACGAACGAATCGGGATCGTCGGCGCTGCCCGCGGCGAGCACGCGAACTGCCTGCTCGTAGTTTTTCGACTCGGTTTGATGGGGCGTGATCCACTGCGAAAGGTCAATCGGCTTCTTGAAGAACAGCGAGGTGAACAATACGCTTGCGGTTCCGATGATCAGCAGAAGGAATGCCCACATGAGCGCCATGACGGGGGCGGTAAAGAGCTTCGGAGCCGCGGTCGTCAGTTTGCTGAAGATCAGAAGCACGACCATGAAGACGAAGGTCACGATGACGCCGACGACCGCAACCAGGGGGGAGATGCGGAAGGCATTGACAATGGCGACGGCCGCGACCACACCGGCGACGCCCAAGGCATACTTCACCGCTGGGACGGCCCTGATGGCCTCCTGGAGGATCCGATGGGGGAGGAGAGAGGATGGGCCCGGATTTGGGCTTGCGGTGGGGCGAGTGCGTGGCATAGCCGCCTCCTACTGGAGTCCCGCTGAGCATTGATTGTACATCCAGGGATGGCGATTCAGCCCACTTTTTTGAGGTGGCGGGGATGGCCGCACCCGCGGCAGCCAGGAATGGCTGCCCCACAAGCTGGCCACTGCTCCCTTACGGTCGCGGCTCAGTCACATCGCTGCGGCTCCGTCACGCGGCGCGACTCAGGTGCGCTCGCGTTTGGAGATGATCTTGTCGACAATGCCGTAGGTCACGGCCTGGTCGGCTTCCATGATGTAGTCGCGGTCGACGTCGCGCGCGATGCGCTCCACGTCCTGGCCGGTGGCCTCGGCCAGGATGCCGTTCAGGATCTCGCGCATGCGCAGGATCTCGCGGGC
>JBEKHU010000490.1:0-3734 GCA_050012115.1 Bryobacteraceae bacterium
GAGGTCTAGAGGCAGGATTTTGGACTTCACTTTGAGCGCCGCCACGGTCTTGGCGGTAAGCTTGCCCGGCGCTCCGCCCTCGAAACTCACCTGGGCCCAATACGAGACCCGGGACTGGCAGGTCGAAGATGTCCTGTGACAGGGCAACGTCCGCTCGATCGCGCAGTTGCCCGGCAACCTGATGCTCATGGCCACCGTCAACGGCTTGGCGACCTTCGAAGGAGGACAACGTAGCTCGTCCGTGACAGTGGCCGCAAAAAAAGCCGCCAGCCTCGCAGGTGGCGGCGTGGAAAGCGGCGCGCCTACTTCGTGATCCGGAGTGGGAACGCGCCATGGAAAGACCGAAACAGGAGCGATGAGACTCCACGGAAGGCGGCCCGTCGCCGGGTCTTGGGTGTTAGCTTTGATGTAGTCATAGCATGATAGGGATGCAGCGCAGCACAGGACGTTTCCTTCTGGGCGTCGACCTGGGAACCACTGGCACCAAAGCTGCGCTCTACGATGCGAGCGCACAACTTGTTTCTGAGGGCCGGGCAGACGTCCCGCTGTACCACCCACAGCCGGGCTCGGTGGAACAAGAGATGGGGGACTTCTATCAGTCCGCTATAGTCGCCGTCCGCCAATGCATGGATTCCTGCCGCGTGGATCCGTCGCAGGTAGCCGGGCTGGCTTTCGACAGCCAGATGGCCGGGATCGGCGCGATCGACGAGGATTTCCAGCCTGCGACGCGGTTTGATTCGTGGCTCGATTCGCGCTGTCAACCCTACATCGAAGAAATGAACCGACAGTGCGCCGACCGCGTGACAGCGCTCACGGGTTGCCCGCCGACCTGCAATCACGGCCCGAAGATGCTGTGGTGGGCGCACGAGCGGCCCGCGGATTACGCGCGCATCGCCAAGTTCGTAACGCCGAATTGCTACGTGGCGGGCCGGGCCGCCGGGCTGCGCGCGGATGAGGCGTTCATCGATTACACGTTTCTGCACTTTACGACAGTAAGCGATGCCGTGGCCGGCACGTGGTCGGAAGAACTGTGCGGCATGTTGGGAATCGACCAATGCCGGCTTCCCCGTATCGTTGCGCCCTGGACGGTAGTGGGCGAACTGCGTCCCGAGGCGGCGCGCGCTTTTGGACTCAAGGCGGGCACTCCGGTGGCGGCGGGCTGCGGCGACACGGCCGCGGGAGCGCTGGGCGCGGGCGTGGTGAGGCCGGGAATGCTGCTGGACACGGCGGGCACGGCCTCGGTGCTGGCCTGCTGTACGGACCGGTTCGTGGCCGACACCCGTCATCGGGCGCTGATCGTGATGCGCTCCGTCGTTGCGGGAATCTGGAACCCACTGGCGTACGTCGGTGGAGGCGGGCTGGCGCTCAAGTGGTACGGACAGGAATTTTCAAATCACGCGGAGCGCGACCCCGGTTCGGACGGATCGTATGACGACCTGTTCGCGAGCGCCATTGAGGCGCCTCCCGGGTGCGACGGTTTGCTGTTTTCGCCCCACCTGGGCGGCCGCATCTGCCCGGCGGCGCCGGAGATGCGGGGAGCGTGGATCGGGTTCTCGTGGGGGCACACGCGGAAGCACTTCTTTCGGGCGATTGTCGAAAGCATTGGTTACGAGTATGCGTGGTACCTCCTCATCCTGCGCGAGCTCGCGCCGGAACTGAGCCTGATCGGAACGCGGGTGATCGGCGGAGGAGCCCAGAGCGAGGCCTGGAACCAGATCAAGGCGGATATTCTTTCGGTCCCGTACCAGCAACTGACGCGCACGGAATGCGCGACATGGGGAAGCGCGCTGGTCGCCGGGAAAGCTTCGGGGCTGATCCCGGACTTAGCTGAAGCGGCGACTGCCCTGGCCCCGTTGGGGGGAAAGGTACTCTCGCCGAATCCGGACCTGCGGGCTGCTTACGGCGCCGCGCTGGGGCGGTACTTGCACTGGCAGCAAAAGCTCAAGGCCGGATTCGAGACTTATGACCAACCCAACTAGAGTCTGCCTGGTAGGCGCCGGCCGCGCCGGCCAGGTGCATGCGGAATCCCTGGTGCGGCACCTGCCCGAGGGCCAGCTAGTGGCGCTGGTGGACCGGAGTGCCGCGGCGCTGGAGAAGGTGGGCCAGCGGTTCGGAGTCGAGGCGCGATTCAACTCGCTCGAGGAGGCCTCCGATAGCGTTGCTTTCGACGCCGTGGTCATCACGACTCCGACTTTCACGCACAGGGAACTCGCAACGGCCGCGGCAGCGCGCGGCAAGCACATCCTCTGCGAGAAGCCGATGGCGCTGACGATCGAGGAATGCGACGAGATGATCGCGGCGGCCGAACGGAACGCGGTGATCCTGCAACTCGGCTTCATGCGGCGTTTCGACCCCGATTTCGAGGTGGCGGCGGCCCGCATCGAGGCGGGAGAGATCGGTCGGCCCATGCTGATCAAGTCGCTGACGCATGGACCGGGGCTGCCTCCGGCTTGGGCCCGCGATCTTCACACCTCGAACGGCATGCTGGCGGAGGTGAACAGCCACGACTGGGACACGACGCGGTGGCTGGCGTCCTCCAATCCCGAACGCGTCTACGCGGAAGTGTCGAACTTCAAGGGCGAGAAGCGCGGCGTGGATACACCGCACTTCTACGATACGGCCCTGGTGACCATTCGTTTCGAGGGCGGCACTCTGGCCGCAATCTCCGGGGTTTGTCCGTGCGACTACGGGTACGACGCGCGGGTCGAGATCGTCGGCGAGAAGGGCCTTTTGCAGATCGGCGACCTTCGCGGCCAATCCGTAGTGGTCTGCACCAATCGAGACCATGGGCTGGTGACTCCGATTTTTCGGACTTGGCCGGAGCGTTTCGCCTCCGCATACGTGCGAGAGATGAAACATTTCCTGGAATGCATCCGCACCGGATCGCCGCCGCGCGTCAGCGGGCACGACGGCCGCTGGGCGGTAGCCGGTGTACTCGCCGCCACGACCTCCGTCCTGGAGGAGCGCAGCGTGCGCCTGGCGGAGGTGCTCGACAAGGCAGCCAAGGTGTGAGGGTGAGCCGATGATCGCGGTAGTCTATCACGGCCCGGAGAACCTGAGAGTGGAACAGCGCCCCACTCCGTCGGCGGGCGCGGGCGAGATGGTGCTGCGGGTGGATTACGCCAGCATCTGCGCGACGGACCTGCGCATCCTGCAGGGCGCCCACCGCAAATTCGGTCCGGGGACGGTGCGGGTGCCGGGCCACGAAGTAGCAGGGACGATCGCCGAACTCGGCAGCGGCGTGGGCCGCGGTTATCGCGCCGGGCAGCGTGTGTTCGTGGCGCCGAACGTAGGGTGCGGCCGCTGCCGGCAGTGCAAGCGCGGCCAGAACAACCTGTGCGCGAGCTACGATGCGCTCGGCATCACGCTGGACGGCGCGTTCGCGGAATTCATGCGGGTTCCCGCGGCGTTTATCGAGCAGGGCAACGTGATTCCGTTCGACCAAGCGCTGGACGGGGCTGCGGTCGCGCTGGCCGAGCCGTTTGCGTGTGTGCTCCACGGCCAGCAGAGGCTCAGGATCGGCAGCGACGACGTCGTCCTGATCCTGGGCGCCGGCCCGATCGGGGTCATGCACGTGCTCGCGGCGCGAGCGGCCGGGGCGAAGAAGATCTTGGTGAGCGAGCAGTCGCCGGAGCGTCTGCGGACGGCGGCGGCGGCGGGCGTGGACCGGGTCGTGAATTTTCGCGTGGAGTCGCTCCCGGACGTGGTAGCCGAGGAGACGCACGGACGCGGAG
>JBEKHU010000491.1:0-6447 GCA_050012115.1 Bryobacteraceae bacterium
CCCATGAAGCCGGCTCCGATGACTGCTGCTTTCAGGTTGCGCATTTTTGTTCTTTATACCTCGCGATTTATTGATCCACAGGGGATGCCTGAACAACAACACTCTATACCATCGCTCCGCGATGCGGGAAGGTGGAGGATAGATCGGCTCCGACCGGAGCACGGCTCTGTTGTGTTATCGTTTTTCCAATCCCGACTCAGAGAGGCTGATACCATGTCCACCTTCAACCGGCGTGATTTCTTAAAGACGTTCGCCTCCGCCAGCGCTTCGCTGGCCGCTGGCGGAACTGTGCTCAACGCGGGCCTCAGCGCCGCGACCTCCGCCCCGGCAACGCCCGCCAAACGCTCCGCCACCGACTGGGTGCCGCTCGGCAATTCGGGCGTCAAGGTGACCCGCCTCGCATTCGGCACGGGCACGTTCGGCGGCAAGGTGCAGCGTGAACTCGGCCAGGAGGAGTTCACGCGCCTGGTGCGCTATGCCTATGACCAGGGCATTCGTTTCTTCGAGACGGCGCAAGCCTACGCCGGCATGCACGACATGCTGAGGACCGCGCTCGCCGGCATCCCGCGCGACAGCTACCGGCTGATGACGAAATACCGCCTGCAGCAGACCGACGATCCGATGACGATGATCGACCGCTATCGCCAGCAACTGAACACCGACTACTTCGACATCCTGCTGCTGCATTGTGTGCGCACCAACGACTGGGCGGAGACCTTCAAGCCGGCCCGCGATGTCTTCGACGAGGCCAAGCAGAAGAAGATCATCCTCGCGCACGGGGCTTCGTGCCATGGGCTGGTGCCGATCCGGACGTTCCCCGATCAGAAGTGGCTGGACGTGTCGCTGAACCGCATCAACAATGCCGGCGTGCGAATGGACAACCTGCGCGGGACTGAGGATGGCGAGGGGGACGTGACCGAGGTGGTCGGCCACCTCGAGAAGATCCACGCCCAGGGCACGGGCGTCATCGGGATGAAGATCATGGGCGAAGGCGCTTTCTCCACACCCGCGCAACGCGACGCCTCCGTGCGTTTTGTAATGAAGCTGGGCACGGTCGACGCCGTCACCATCGGCTACAAGAGCACCGCCGAGATCGACGAGGCCATCGCGCGCATCAACACGCACCTGAACTCGTAAACGGCTGCGGCTGGCAGTCGACGAACAGCCCGCGCGGCGCCACCGTGCGCTTCCGTGTTCAGTTCTTCCAATTCAGTGTGTTAACCTGGATAAGAACGTCATGACCACGGCTCAAGCCCGTGGTCTTTCCAAGGACAGAACATGCCCAAACTGAAGACCCACACCGGGGCCAAGAAACGGTTCAAGAAGACCGGCACCGGCAAGATCATGCGCCACAAGGCGTACGCGCGCCACCTGCTGACTTCGAAGACCACCAGCCGCAAGCGGCACCTGGGCAAGGGCGTCGTCGCCGACGAAACCGACCAGGCCAAGCTGCGCCGAATGCTCCCGTATTGAGCGATTATTAATCAGGCGTGCGCGCCGGCGCTTTTGCACGTGCCCGTGCCGCCGCCAGAAGGCGGAATCCAATCGGAAACCGCTTTTCGCGAGAATTTTCAAGGAGAAGAAACGTGCCGCGAGTTAAAAGATCTACCAATCGCCGGGATTCCCGGAAGAAAACCCTGACCCTCGCCAAGGGTTATTTCCTCACCAAGAGCAAGCTGTACCGCTCCGCGCAGGAGGCCGTCGAAAAGGCGCTGCGCTATGGCTACGTTGGCCGCAAACGCAAGAAGCGCGATTTTCGGCGCCTTTTCATCGTGCGCATCAACGCCGGCTGCCGGTTGAACGGTATCAGCTATTCGAAATTCATCGGCGGCATGAAGCGCGCGGCGATCGGTTTGAACCGCAAAATCCTGGCCGACCTGGCCGCCAACGACCCCGGCGCCTTCACCTCCCTTGTCGAGAAGGCCAAATCCGCGTTAGTCTCGTCCTGAGACCTAAAGCGATGTTACCCCTGCTGGACGATGAAGAGACCCTGATCGCGCGCCTCGAAACCCGCTTCGGGCAGTTAGCCAAACTATTGCAAGACCTCGGCGCGCGCTGCGAGCAGATGGAGAAGGAACTCCGCGCCACCCGCGAGGAACGCGATTCGGCCGCCGGCCAGGTTCAGGCGCTGAATACTGAGGTCTTGAGATTGCACGACGAGATGGCCGCCATGCGCGTCAAGCAGCAGGACGCCGCAACCCGCGTTCGCGGCCTGCTCGAGCAGATCGACCGCTTGGGCCTCTTCGAACCGAGTCAGGAGTCCTGAAAACCGTGGACACCGGGGAATCTGCGAAGCGGGCAGTCCGAGTCACTATTTTTAAACAGGCGTACACCGTGCGCACAACCGGTGACGTCGCCGACACGGAGGCTCTCGCCGCCGGCGTCGACGAACTGATGAACCGCATCGCTGACCGCACCAGAACCGATGATCCCTCCCGTGTCGCCGTCCTGGCGGCCCTCCATCTCGCCGACAAGCTCCGCTCGCTCGAGCGCCGCGCCAGGGAGTTGGAGGAACGCGCACAGGAGCTCAAGCTGCGTGGCGAGCAGGCCGAGCGGCGCGTCGAGGAGTTGATCGAACAGGCGCGCGGCTACGACCTGCAACCGGCCGCCCATGAGCCCGGAACGGATCTGCGCCAGCGCCTGATTGCCCTCGAACAGCGCCTCGCCTCCCTGCTCGAAGACAACGAGCATCGAAGCTAGCCCGGGGGACCTCAGTGGCCATCCGACCGGCCTCCCCGCGCACTGCGTTTCGGTGCGGATCGCTGCATTAGAACAGCCGGTCCTGCCGCCGCAACGAGCCGACGCTGCCGATGTTGGCGATGACGAACGAGAACTTGTACTGCTTCTCGTCTCTCGTCCCGAAGTTCCAGCGCCTGAACTGCACGTTGCCGTAATCCAGAATCCCCACACGGTGGTCGTAGACCGCCAGGAAGGCCGCGTTCCAGCCCCGTTTGTCGGCCCTGCCAAAGCCCACCAGTCCGCGCAACTGGTTCGACGGAGGAGTCAGCGCCTGCGTCGGCGTCGGCGCCCCGAGACACGGGTTGACGGCGTAATACGAGAGCGGCTGGTACAGCATGCAGCCGACCTGTATCGACCCGACGGAGAAAAAAATGTTCTCGAAGCGCGCGTCGGCCGTTACCGAGCTGTCGATCGTCATGTGCCGCACCGGGTCGTAGTCCAACCGCCACTCGAAGCCCACGTGAGATAGAGGCTGCACCCGCAGCGCTGAGCTCACCGGCGACCATCCGCGTGGCCCAGCGAGAAACGTGTAGGCGCCGAATTCCGACGTGCTTTCGATGATATTCCGGATGCCCTGCACGACCGCGCCGCCAAACGTCGGATCGAAGTAATGTTCCGCCCCGACATCCCAGCTCACGAAGTCGCGCGCCTCGCCCGCCCCCGTCTTCGTCCAGATGCGGTTCACGACTGAGGCGCTGGCCTGCGTCGTGTTCGCCATCAGGTCGCTTTCGTCGAACAGCATCACCCGGTTGAAATCGTTCACCCCGCTGATGTTCTTGAATTCGAAGCGCGGCTCGATCGAATGCTTGAATTTCGAGCCCATCCACTTCGGCGCATTGTATATGCGGTACAGCGACGGCAGGGTGACGTCCAGGTCGAACTCCCGGCTCGAACGCAGATACCTCGTTGCGATGACATTGTTGTTCAGCATGCCCTCGCCATACGAGATCTCCTCCAGCGCGAAGGAAGGCAGAATGTGTATGCCCCGGTCGCGGTGAACGAAAACCACACCGGCACGGGCCCGTCCATAATCTGCGTGTCGCGGTCCCGCAGCGACACTTCCGGCAGCTGGCGGATCGTGATTTTGTCTCCGGGAAGAGTGCTGTTGAAATTCTCCTGGTTCTCGTAGGCCACAGCCAGGTCGTAGCTCTTCCAGTCCTTGCCCGCGTACAGCAGGCTGTTCACTTCCGAGAACACCGCCTCGTTGAAGCTTTCCGTGAAGGCTTGGCGAAACGTGAAATTGCTGAGATAGTTGACGATGCCCCGCGCGTACCAGCCGTCCCCCAACTGGTCCGCCTGCCCGGTGAAGCTCGCCAAGTACCCGCCCTGTTTCAAACGCACCCCGCCCGGCTCAGGCAGCCCCTTGTCGTCCACGCCATAGAAATAGGCGTTGAATTTCGTATGTTCGCTCGGCTTGCCGGCCAAATCGACGGTGTGCGCGAAGCCGCGCACGGTGTAATACTGCGGGCGGTACAGAATCTGGTAACTGCGGTTGATCGCCCAGAAAAAGCCCACGCCGATCATCTGCCCGCGCGTGCTGCTGTTGCCGATGTTCGGCGTCAGGAATCCGCTCCTCCGATCTTCCTTATCCAATGACTTGTAGAACGCGGGCGACCAGAAGATCGGGATGCCGTGCAGCCGCATCAGCGCCTTGTAGGCCAGCGCGTGATCGTCCGGGATGATCACCATCCGCTTCGAGATCAATTCCCACCACGACGTCCCCGGCGGACAGTTCGTCAGCGTTCCCTGGTAGAGAATGTAACGGTCTTCAATGCGCTCTGCCCAGTCCCCCTTGAAGCGGATCGGCTCCGTGGTCGTGAGCAGCCCCAGGCGCTGCACCGCATGCCCCGGCGCCGAGCCCGACACCACGTAAAACGTCCCCTTCTCGGTCACCATGTCGTAATCCGCCCGGTCGGCGAACACCTCGTCCTGGGTGTCGTAGTTGATGTAATGGACGTGTCCTCGCGCCTCCGCCAGGCCACTGTCCTGGTCGTAGCGGATTTCGTCCGCCTTTAGCAGGCACTCGGGTTTTTCCACCTCCGCGTTGCCGCGCAGAATGAACACGCTGCCGGCCCGCTCCTGGTAATCGGCGCGATACACCGTCTCGCCCGGCTCCGGCTCGTTGTCCCGATGTTTGTGAATCTTCGCTGGAGGTGGCGGCGCCTTCGGCCGCTCGGACTCGAACGGCTCGGGGATGAAGATGCCGCCCTGATAGGTTTGCGCCTGTAGGGGAGCCACAAGACTTGCGCCTATAAAACATAACCACCACAATTTGTAGCGGCAGAATTGCCCCCCTCCCCAAATTGAAGAAAATAAGTGACATTTTCTAGGGATTATGTTACGAAAAGGGAGACGACGGACAGTGCTCGGAGCTAGGGGGTCGCTCAAACGACAAACCTAGCACGTTCCAAGAATCGGTCGCAAGAGATCGAGGATCACGGAGACAGGTCCATGCAGTGCGCTTCATGTCACGCGGAGAATTCACCCGGCGCCGAGCGTTGCCAGCGCTGCCAGGTCCGGCTTTCGCCGCCCTCGCGCGTCTTGCGTTCGGCCGCCGTCCCCCAGTTCGATCCCTTGCGTGAACCAGGCGCCCCGCAGCGCGCGCCGCGCGGATTTGGGCTCCACTCCAACCCTGGTTTCCAGCACCACCAACGCCCCTCGCAACGCGCCCTGTTTGGACATGCGCCCGGCGGCAAGGTCGTCCCCATGCCGTCTGCGAATCCTGGGCCGCCCCCGTCGACCGCGCACATTGCCCCGCTCCCGGATTTCTCCCGGCCCGAGCCCCCCGCGCCGTTGCGCCAGCCAGCGGCACCCCGCATTCACTCTGCTACGGATAGCGACTCTGCGCCGCGCGATCCGTTGTTTGCCACCAATCGCCGTCCGTCGCGCCGCCCGGCGCCGGATGAGTTGCAGGCCGCCTTCGATTTCGATCTGCCGCAGTCGCACAACCCCTTCTCCAAAGTCCTGCAGCCGGCCAAGGGCTTGTCCGCGGCTCCCATGCGCCTGCGCCTTTACTCATTGCTCGTCGATTCGATGATCGTGGCCGTGTTGAGTCTCATGTTCGCCGCGGCGGTCTTCGTTGCGTTTCGCGCGTCCCGCGAGAGCTTCACGCTGGACGACTTGCGGGCTGTTCCGTGGTACCTTCTGGCCGCCGCGCCGGTCGCCCTGAGCCTCTGCTACAAGGCGCTCTGGGCGGTCTTCGAACAGCCCACCGTCGGCCTGCAGTGCTTCGGCCTCGATATCGTCAGCATGGACGGCCGCCGCCCCACCATCGGCCAGCGTATCGTACGGGCTCTGGCCGGATGGCTGACCATCGGCGGCCTGGTGGGCGCCTTCTGGACCATCGTCAACCAGGAACGCTACTCGATGCAGGACATGATTTCTCAGACCTTCCTCACCTTCCGGCCGGGCTACGACAGCGACTAAGAACTCCCAAGCAACCGGCAGAAGACGGCGCACGCACCGTGGAATTACCGCAAAATCACCGGGCACGGACCGTGTTTTCACCGTAAATACACCGTGCGCGCACGGTGAAATCACCGTAAAACCATGGTTCGCGCACGGTGGATTCACGGCAAAATCCCGCCCACGCACCGGTTTTTCGCCGCGCTGAACACCCTCCCGCCGGACCCGCGCCGGGTTCAAACCACGTTATCCTGTCCCTAACAGGCGTTCGCCCTGCCGGCGCCTCTCAACACATCATGGCCA
>JBEKHU010000492.1:0-3724 GCA_050012115.1 Bryobacteraceae bacterium
CGAAATTCTGGTTGACGACGTCGACCACGCCGCGCACCTTCGGCAGCCACTCCTCCACCTTGTGCGCCAGGTCCAGGTAGACGCGCGGGTTGTCGTTGTAGATTTTGATCTCGATCGGCTGCGGCGCCGACACCAGGTCCGAGATCAGGTCCTCCAGCATGTGCGGGAACTCGATGTCCAGCGCCGGCTCGGCCACCTTGATCTTGTCCCTCAGCTCATCGGTGACCTCGGCCAGCGCGCGTTTTCGCTCCTTCTTCAACTTCACCAGGAAATCGCCGGTGTTGGGCTCGGCGATGGCTAGGCCGAGCTGCGCCCCGGTGCGCCGCGAGTAGCTCTCCACCTCGGGCGTGGCCTGCAGCATGCGCTCGATGTGTCGCAACACGCGGTCGGTCTCGTCGAGCGACGTTCCGGAAGGCATGATGTAGTCCAGCACGAAGGCGCCTTCGTCCATCTCCGGCAGGAAGCCCGAGCCGAGTTGGTAGTAGATGCCCACCGAGCCGGCCAGGATCAGGCCCGCGGCGCACAGCACCAGCGTGGTGTGCGCCAGCGACCAGGCCAGCGCCCCTTCATACACCGCGGTCAGGCGCCGCATGATGCGGCCTTCGCCCTCCTGTTCGGCGGCCTCGATGGTCGCAACCACGTCCTCGCGCCGCGTCGGCCGGACGAACAGGCGCGCCAGCACCGGCGTGAACAGCAGCGCCAGCAGCAGCGAGGCGAACAGCGCCGTCACCATGGTCATCGCCAGCGCGCGGAAGAACACCGCTGTGATGCCGCCGAGGAAAACCAGCGGCACGAACACCATGATCGGCGTGAGCGTGGAGCCGATCAGCGCCGGGGTCAGCTCGCGGATCGCGTTCAGGCTGGCCTCGCGGCCGTCCTGGCCCAGGGCCATGTGAACGCTGATGTTCTCGACCATCACGATGGCGTCGTCGATGACCACGCCGATACACGCCGCCAGCCCGCCCAGCGTCATCAGGTTGAAGCTCATGTGGAACAGCCGCATGAACACGATCGCCGCGAGCACGGCGATGGGAATCACGATCGCCGCCACCGTCGTCGTGCGCCAGCTCTTGAGGAATCCCATCAGCACGGCGACCGAAAGCACCAGCCCGATCAGAATGCTCTCCACGACGCCGTTGATCGAGTCGCGCACCAGAATCGACTGGTCGTAGAACACGCTCAGTTGCGCGTCCTTGGGCAGGGTCTTCTTGATTTCACCCAGCTCGCGGTTGACCGCGTCGGCGATCTCGATCGAGTTGCCGTCCGGCTGCTGCATCACGTTCACCAGCACGGCCGGACGCCCGTTGGCGGTCACGACGTTGTAGACCGGCTGCTCGGCGGGCACCACCGTGCCGATGTTGTGGATCTGCACCGGCGTGCCCTTCACGACATCCACCACAACGTCGCCCACCTGATCGGCCTCGCGCAACAGCCCGGTGACGGTGGTCAGGTACAGGTGGTAGTTCTCCTGCATCATCCCCGCCGGGTCGATCACGTTGGTCGCGCGCAGCGCGTCGGCCACCTTGCTCAGCGGGATGCCATAGCCATTCAGCTTCTGCGGATCGACAATGACGTGGTACTCCTTCGGCCGCCCGCCGACGATGCGCGTCTCCGCCACGCCCGGCAGCCGGTATAGCCGCGGCGCGTAATCGTAGTACGCCAGTTCCCATAGATCGGCCAGCGAGCGCGAAGGCGACGTGATGCTGAAGCCGACCATCGGAAACACCGAGAACGTCAGCCGGTTGATGATGAAGCGCGCCTCGCCGGGCATCGACGGCATGATCTGCGAGATGCGCCCCTGCACCATGTGCAGCGCGTCCAGAACGTCGACATCCCAGCGGAAAAAAACGTTAATGTCGGTGCCGCCGCGCGCCGTGATCGAGCGCACCGTCGTGATGCCCGGCACGGTGCGGATGGTCTCCTCGAGCGGCCGGGTCACCGTCAGCAACTGCACGTCGATCGGCGCGATACCGTTGTCCACCCTCACCGAGATGCGCGGGAAATCGGTTTGCGGAAAGATCGAAACGGGAATCTGCGGCGTCAGGACGATGCCGGCCACCGCAAAGGCGACGAAGACCAGCACCAGCGCCCGGCCGTGGGCTTCCACGAAGCGGGCCAGCCCGGCAGTCACTTCTTCTCCTCGGAAGCGGCGCCCTTCTCCGTCGGCGCGGGCTTGTCGCCGGCCAGCTTCACCTGCATCCCGTCGGTCAGCTCGTAGACGCCCTCGGTGGCCACCGTCTCGCCGCCCTTCAGACCCTTGAGGATGCGTACCCGCGCGCCCGAAACCTCGGCCGTCTCGACGTCGCGCCGGTGCGCCGTGTGGCCTTCGATCAGCATCACCCAGCCCGTGCGCGTGCCTTCGTTGAACTGCAGCGCCTCGCGCGGCACGGTGACGCCCTTCCCCCGCGCGGTGACGATCTCGACGTCTCCGAACGTCCCCGGATGCAGCGTCGGCGGCGGCGCGCCGATCTCGCACCACACCTCGACCGTGCGCCGCGCCGGATCGGCCGAACGGTTCACCACCGTGACCCGGCCCTGCTGCGACGCGGGCTTCCCGCCGTCTCCGGCCGCGGCCGCGCTGCTTGGCAGGAACGCGCACGTCTGGCCAATGCGAATCGGCCCCGAGTCCGACTCCGGAATCTGGGCCCGCGCCACGGCCTTCGAAAGATCGCTCACCGTGAACACCGGCGCATCCGGCCTGGCCATGTCGCCCGCAAACATGAACTGCTCGGTGACGGTGCCTGCAAACGGCGCCGTGATGCGCGCGTAAGAAAGCTGCGCCGCCGCCCCCGCCAGGTGCGCCTTGGCCTGCTCCACATGGCTGCGCGCCATCTGGATATCGCGCTCGCGCGACTGGTTTTTCAACAGGTCCAGCGACATCTTGGCCACTTCATAATTCGCCTTGTCGGTGGCCAGTTCGGTCTCGGAAACCAGCAGGTCGCGCTGCGGGATGGCGCCATCTTCGTACAGGCTTTTGCGGCGTTTATAGATCGCGTCGGCCTGCTTGTAAGCGGCTTCGGCGGCCACCAATTGGCCGCGCGCGCGCTCCACGTCGCCGGGCAGCGTGCCTGACTCGGTCTTCTGCAGGTTCGCTTCCGCGTCGGCCACTCCGGCCTGCGCCTCGGCCTGTGCCGCCACCAGGTCGCGCGCCTCCAGCTCCGCCAGCGTCTGGCCGGCCTGCACCGTGTCGCCCTTCTTCACCAGCAGCCGCCTGATGGGCGCTGCCGAGCGCGCCGCCACGCCGGCCTGCTGCCCCGCAAACAGCGTCGCCGGACCGGTGATGCTCTCTTCCACATCCTCGATCACGGCCTGTGCGGTCTTCACTTCGACCACGGGCTTCGCTTCGGCCTCCTCCTTCTTGGCGCAAGCGCCCAGGAAGAGCAACTGGCCCAGCAGCGCCGCGGCGGTTAGGGTCGTGAATTCGCGTTTCATTGTCCTGAAGCCACCTCGAAATCGGCCCGCGCGTTCAAGTACGCGGAGATGGCCGAGAAGTAATTGCCGCGCGCCTGCGCCAGTTGCGACTGCGCCGAAACGACGTCCAGCGCCAGTCCCTCGCCGCCCTCGTAACGCACCTTCGCGAGCCGGTAGTTCTCCCCCGACAGCCGCACCTGCTCGCGCGTGGTTTCAATCTGCGCCCAGGTCGAACGCACGCGCGCGACGGCCGTCTGGTAGTTGCGCGAAAGGTCGCGCCGCGCCATCTCGCGTGAAATGTCGAACGACTCCA
>JBEKHU010000493.1:0-3724 GCA_050012115.1 Bryobacteraceae bacterium
CAGCTCGTGCACGGCGTAGGTTGGAGCGCGCCCACGCCCGGCCAGGCGGGCATGACGGGAAACAACGGCGGCGCGGGTTATGTGCCCGGCATCGAGCGCCTCGGCATTCCGGGCATCAATATGGCCGACTCCGCCGTCGGCGTCACCTTGGGCGCCCGGCAAAGCCGCTATGCCACCTTGCTGCCCTCCACTCTGGGCGCGGCCGCGAGTTGGAATCCGCAGGCGGCCTATCACTACGGCCAGATCATCGGTCGCGAGCTCCGCGCCCAGGGCTACAACATGTCCATCGGCGGCGGCGTGGATCTGACCCGCGAACCGCGCAACGGCCGCAACTTCGAATACGCCGGCGAGGATCCGGTGCTCGCCGGCACTACCGTCGGCCAGCTCATGAAGGGCGTCCAGTCGCAGCAGATCATGGGCGACCTCAAGCATTACGCGCTCAACGATCAGGAGATCGGCCGCGGCATCCTGAGCGCGCAAATCGGGAAGCGCGCCATGCGCGAAAGCGACCTGCTGGCCTTTCAGATCGCACTCAAAATCTCCGATGCCGCCGGTTTCATGTGTTCCTACAACCGTGTCAATGGCGACTACGCCTGCGAAAACGACTACCTGCTGAACCAGGCCCTCAAGCACGACTTCGGTTTCAAAGGCTGGGTCATGTCCGACTGGGGCGGCACGCACTCCACCGCCAAGGCTGCCAACGCCGGCCTCGACATGGAGATGCCGGGCACTAACTTCTTTGGCGACGGGCTCAAGCAGGCCGTCCAGTCCGGCCAGGTGCCACTGGCCCGCCTGGACGACATGGTGCACCGCATCCTGCGCTCCATGTTCGCCGTGGGCGTGATCGACAATCCTCCCCGGCGCCAGGTGGTCGATCCCTTCCAGGGGCTCGATGAGGCCCAGCACCTCGCCGAGCAGAGCATCGTCCTGCTGCGCAATGCCGCGCTCAAGGGCGGCGGCCGCGCGTTGCCGCTCAATGCTGCGTCGCTCGGTTCGGTGGCCATTATCGGCGCCCACGCCGACGTGAGCGTGCTCTCAGGCGGCGGCTCGGCCCCAGGTCGACCCGCCGGGCGGCAACGCCGTGCCGCTGGCGCCGGGCGTGAGCGAGTGGGGCGCAGCGGTCTACTTCCCGTCGTCGCCGCTGAAGGAGTTGCGCAGGAAGGCGCCTAACGCCAAGTTTACGTACGATGCCGGCGCGGAGCCGGCCGCCGCGGCCAAATTGGCGGCCGCCGCGCAGGTGGCCATCGTCTTCGTCGAGCAGCACATGAGCGAAGGCCGCGACGCGCCCACGCTCCTGCTCCCCGGCAAGCAGAACGAACTGGTGGAAGCCGTCGCCGCCGCCAATCCGCGCACCATCGTCGTGCTCGAGACCGGCGGCCCGGTGGCCCTGCTCTGGGCGGACAAGGTCGCCGCCATCTTCTCCGCTTGGTATCCCGGCATCGGCGGTGCCCAGGCCCTGGCTAACCTGATCTTCGGCCAGGTCAATCCCTCGGCCAAGCTGCCGGTGAGCTTCGCCCGTGCCGACGCCGATCTGCCGCACGCGACGGTCCCGGGCTCCGATCTGCGCCCCGTCGAGCAGCCGCCGGAACCCGGCTCCACGCGGCGGCGCCGCGAACTGCCGGCGTTTGATGTCGATTACACCCGCGAGGGCGCGCGCATTGGCTACAAGTGGTTTGAATCGGCCCGGAAGACACCCCAATTTGCCTTCGGCTTCGGCCTCTCCTACACGACCTATTCCTACTCCGCGTTGAAGGTCGACGCGGCGGCGAAAACGGCCTCCTTCACGGTGAAGAACACCGGCCCGCGCCAGGGCGTCGAGATCACCCAACTCTACGCCACCCTGCCGCCGGCGGCGGGCGAGGACTTCAAGCGTCTGGTAGCCTTCGAACGCGTGGCGCTCAAACCGGGCGAAGCCAAGACCGTCACGCTGGCCATCGATCCGCTGTACCTGTCGATCTTCGATGAAGCGAAAGATGTCTGGCAACTCCTGCCGGGCGACTATCGCCTCAGCGCCGGCCCGAGTTCGGACGCAACATCGCTGACAGCGACCCTGCACATCGCCAACTGAACCCTGGTCGGGAAGGGGACGGGTGTGGAGCCGACCTCGTCACAAAATCACTTACTGACGACAATCCTCAGACCCGCTCGCCAAGACCACATATACGGTTGGGCCATTGCTCGGCCAGTTGAGCTGAAAGGGACTTACCAGGAGTGATCCCGAGAACGCCTGGGAACTATAAGGAATAGCAGACTATCGTCCTATTTCGAGACCGACTCTTGCGACGTCAGCCGTTTCAATGCGGCGCACAAACAGCCAGATTTCGTCAGCAGTTGTGAGATAGACTCTTACGACGGTTGAAGGTCCAATTCTGGGCTTCGTGCGACGTAGCAAGACTTACCCCTGTTGAAACACAGGAGCTGTTTCTGCGAAAGAAGGTCGAGAATTGGCCGCTGACAAGAACAGCTTAATTCATCGAGTTGGGTAGGAGCGTCTACCGCGCGCTGCCCCACCCGACGTTTCCGCCGCTGGATGTTGCCTTTACTTGATAGCCGTGCTTTGTTGCCCATCCACGCGCGGCAGCTTCCAGTTTCGCATTCCCGCAGTTCAGGAGATCCTGAGCCATCCCCGCCTCGCCCGACGCATCAAGCGCCCCAATCAACGCATCTTCCGATTCTGGCTCACCCCGTCCAACGAAGAAGGAGTGGGCTGAGGCTATGACAACGGCGTCACGCTCTCGCAATGCCGCGAGCAGGGCACTAGCCGCGCGCGGGTCTCTGATTGCACCCAACGCCTTGACCGCATTCGGCCGGACACGAACATCCGGGCCCTTCAAGACTGCGATCAGGGGTTCGACGGCGCGCGGATCTTTAGTTGCGCCCAACGCGTCGGCCGCAAGCCATCGGACCTGAAGATGCGAGTCCTTCAGGGCTGCGATCAGGGCCTCGGCCGCGCGGGGGGCGTTGATTGCGCCCAGCGCATAAACTGGACTCTTTCGGACCCCGGCAACCGAGTCCTTCAGGGCTGCGATCAGGGCCTCGGCCGCGCTGGGATCGTTGATTTTCCGCAACGCGTCCGCCGCATTCCCTCGGACGCCGGAATCCGAGTCCTTCAGGGCTGCGATCAGGGGCTCGACGGCGCGGGGATCTATGATTGTGCCCAACGCGCGGGCCGCATTCCCGCGGACGCCGGAATCCGGGTCCTTTAGGGCTGCGATCGGGGGCTCGACCGCTGGCGCGCCGAACTTTCCCAGTGCCATGGCCGCACCTCTCCGGACGTCGGAATCCGAAGCCCGCAGCGCGGCGATCAGAGCCTCCAGCGCCGGTTTCCCAATCTCTCCTAATGCCACGGCCGCAATCTGGCGGACGTAACCATCCGCGTCCTTCAGCGTTGCGATCAGAGACTCGATCGATGGCGTTCCGATCTTAGCCAATGCATTGGCCGCGGACCCCCGGACCGCCCAATTCTGGCCCTTCAGGGCTGCGGTCAGGGGGGCAACTGCGCGCGGGTCCCCGATTTCTCCCAACGCATTGGCGGCATTTTGCCGCACCTCGGCATTCGGGTCTTTTAGAGCCGCGATCTGCTGGCTCGCGCGATCGATTTGCCCATACCCGGCCGACACAAGCCCGAGCACGCAAAAGCATAGCACTATGCCGACGGCATACTGCCGTCTGATTCGCCAGGACCGGCAGACTTTCAACGGCATCATACATCCTCCGCAAAAAG
>JBEKHU010000494.1:0-3724 GCA_050012115.1 Bryobacteraceae bacterium
GTGATCCAGAGCCTGGGTCTGGGACTCAATGAAAAGGCCATCGAGGCAGTGCGGCAATGGCGCTTCCAGCCCGCCACGAAGAATGGGAAACCGGTCAGGGTAGCGCAATCGGCCGAAGTCGAATTCCACTTGAACTCCGCCCCTTCTTGGGAGATTCGGCGATCGGGTTATCGATTGAATCGGTCTTCAAGCGAGCCAATGAGTCAGCTTTCTTTGCCGCTGCTGACCCAATACACCAGTCCCGCTCCGGAGGCCTGTCCTGCCCATGGCGGCGTGGTGATCGTGGACCTGCAGGTCACCAAGGAGGGGCAGCCCGACCGCCTCAAACTCGTCGAGGGGCCCGGCGAAGCGGCGAGCGCCGCTGCCCTCGCCGCGATTCGGTCGTGGAGATTTCGATCCGGTTTCCTCAACGGGAAGCCAAGACAAGCCAGCGGCTCCGTCGTGCTGCGGTGCCGGACTGCTACGGCCGTTGCCGCTGCTTCCCCGGCCAGCGTGGCTCCCGCGGCCGCGCAGCGAATCGGCGCGGGGACTTCCGCACCTGTGCCTCTTTACAGGATCGAACCCGAGTACTCAGAAATGGCACGGCAGGCGAAGTACCAGGGGACAGTCCTTCTTTCTGTAGTGGTGGACACTTCCGGCCACGCCGTCAACATATCTGTGCTCCGGCCGCTGGGGATGGGCTTGGATCAGCAGGCCATGGCGGCGGTCAGCCAATGGCGTTTCAAGCCGGGCATGAAAGACGGCAAACCCGTGCCCGTGTATGCCAACGTCGAGGTGAACTTCCGGCTGATGTGATGATCGGCATCGCTGTGCATTCCCGCCCGAAGTCAGGGTCCTGACGGATTCCAGCGCGGCGTGCCGACTGAGACTGGCCTTTCGGCCAGCCGCAGGGGGTCAGACCGCTACAAGTAGCGGCTGCTATTTTGTAACTCTTTGATTCCATAGTGCTTATCAAGACGTGTCCGCTACTCAGTAGCGGCCGCGCCCGCGTCGAGGGTCGTCCCCGCGCGGCGCTTCCGAGGCTCCGCGACGCCTGATCAACCCGGTTGTTTCGCCACGATCACAGCGAGGCGCGATGAGAGGGCAGCAGCAGATTGTCGGTGAAACTTCCGGGTTAATCCTTTCCCTCTATCTTGAACAGGAAATACCAGGCCGTGCTCGGCGATCCGGTCTGTTCTGCGATCGGGCGCAGGACAACCTTCTGAGGAAGCATCGGGTAGCCTTCGGGCAGGTAGGAAACCCGAAAACGCGCCGCGGGGACGGCGAAACGGCCGCCGGGTATCGACGCCGGTTCGAGTTGGACGGTCGAGTCCGCCGCGATGGCGAGTCGCAGCCGGTTGTTGGCGTCGGGTTCATCCCAGAAGAATGGGGAAACCGTCTCGTCCGCGCCCAGCAACCACGGTCCATGGAAGATCGCCCAGCGGCCGGTCTTCGGGACGGGCACGCCGCGGGTGCGCATTTGATATTGGAGATCAACGGTGTCGCCGCTCTTCCAGACCCGCCGCAGTTTCCGATACGACGCGGTGGCGGAAGAGCGATCGTTCACCCCGTTGACCGAGATGGCCAGCGACGAGGCCCATTCCGGGACGCGCACCGACAGGCTGTGTTGCCGCGCGTCCGCCTCGGTGACCCGAATCCGGATCGCCGAGCGGGCCTGCAGGGACGACTCCGCCTCGACCGCGAAACGGCCCGCTTTGCCGCGTCCCTCGACCGGCAGGTCGTACCACAGGTCCCCGCCTTCCGCGCGATACACCGCATCGAAGATGTCCCTGTAGGCGCGCAGTCCGTGCAGCGTGCAACACCACCAGCAACGCGCGGCGCCAGCCCCATCCGCGTCGGCTCCCGTGGATATTCCGGAGTACGAGATCACGCGGCTGCCGTAGTCTCCGGTGGAGAACTGGTTCATCGCGTATTCGTTGAACAGCGTCAATTCCGCCTGCGCCAGGAATTCCGGATTGCGCGTAATGCGCCACAGCGCCAGGCTCAGGCGCAGCCAGTCGGCTTCCGTGCAGCCTTCCGTCCGGCGGATTTTAGGCGCGAAAGCCTCGGGCACGGCGCCCTGAGGGAGCAGGTTCCCCGAGTCGATCACGCCGTGCCATTCGCGGATCGCCTGGTCGAGATAGCGCTGTTCCCCGGTGGCCTGATACAGCGCCACGATGCCGCGAATGCTGGTCAGAAAGCCGTGCCCGTGCTGGGCCGGGATGCGCTGCGTGCGGGTGGCGATCTCGCGCGCCAGGTCCAGGTACCGGCGCTCGCCCGTCACGCGCGACAGTTCGACCAGACCCTCGATGGTCTGCGTCCAACAGATGTAGGCGGCGGCGAAATCGCCCTGGTCGACACGCCGTTGCAGCTCGTTGCTGTTCATGCGCGGCGCGATGCTGAGGAGAAAATCGCCGAGGCGGCGCGCGGAACTCAGCAGTTCCGGCGAAGGATGGAGCCTGTAATACTCCAGCATGCCGATGAGCAGGCGGCCGTTGCCCCACAGCAGGGCCATCTCATCGTGCCCGATGTCCGCGCCGAAGGCGCGGCCGAAGTAGCCGTCCGGCTTTTGCAGTTTGACGATGGAGGTCAGGAGGTGCGCCAGCGACGGGGGCTCCGCGCCGGCGAACTGCGAAGCCAGTGCCAGCGCGCCGATATAGCGCCCCGAGACATCGCCGCTGTAATCGGTGAAACGGCGCGTGGGCTCGGGCACGACGTCGGCCAGCACGAGCGCCTCGCTATAGCGCGGCGGGCCACCCTTCCGCACGCGATCGAGCGTGAGGTGAAACCGGTCGGTCAGGTCGCCGCCCGCCGCCGCCAGGCAGACCAGCAGACCGGCCAGCGTGGTTTGAACCAAGAAATTGAGCTGCATGGATTTACGAGAGCCTCGTTGATTTGTGTTGAAGATACGATGTTGGCAGTGCGCCGGGGGACCAGCCGGCGGCTCAACACACCTTTGTGACTTCCATATTCAGCAATCGGCCGAGCTTGGAGATTTGCGCGGCGATGTGCCCGGCGCCGACCGCGCAATGGTGGGCCGGCCCTTCCGCGCTCCAGTTCTCGATAAAGCGGCGCGCGCCGATGGGGAAGCGGTAGCGGCTGTTGGTGTTGCCGATTTCGAGGATCGGCCCGGGCACCGATTCGCCCTCGGCGACCAGCAACTTGATCGCGCCGCCCTCGCACTCCACGACGGATAGCAAGGTCACGGGCCCGTTCCTGACCGACATCTCGACTGACAAACCGGTTCCGACTTTGCCGTGATAAACGCCCAGGGCGCGCACCTTGGTTTTGCCCTGGGCGATAGCGATGTGGCCCGGACCGTCGTGTCCCATCAGCACGATGTCGTCCCGGAAATCGGTGGCGTAGAATTCGGTGAACGACCCGCCGGCACCGAAGGACTCCATGATCTTCATGGCTTGGGCGTTCTTGACCTCGTATTCGCCGGCAACGGGAATGCCGCGCGCGGTCAGTAGGCTCGCGCCGAGAATGATGGAGCTGATGGCGTCCTCGTTTTCCGGAATACCGACGCCTTTGTAGTAGTAGGCCAGCGAGCCGAGGGCGTGGTTTTCCACCATGCGATCGAGGGCTACGGACGTGCTCGCGGCTCGCCGCAGCTCGGCGGCCGGGCACCCCGGTTCCACCTCGAAGGTCTCGTGGAATTCCGCGACCCGGGCGTCGATTTCGCCTTCGGAAACGGCGCGCCGCAACGCCGACAGCTCATCCGCCTCAACGAATTCGATGTGGC
>JBEKHU010000495.1:0-3716 GCA_050012115.1 Bryobacteraceae bacterium
GGACAATGAAGAAGGGCTGACCGGGCTGGCGATGGTTTACGGGGACCTGGGTGACAACACGAACGCTAGCCTGTTGCTGAAGCGGGTCGCCGACAAGAGCCCCAGCCTGAGGACGCTCACGGCGTTGGCCAGCGCCTACGACCAGATGAAGGACTATAAGGGCGCCGCCGAAGCCTACCGCAGGGCACTCGAGCTGAACAGGGAGAATACCGATCTCAAGGCCGCGTATGCCGAGGAGTTGCTCAAGACCGCAGATTACAACGAGGCGCTGAAAGTCTTCCAGGAGATCGCCGCCGAGGAGCCCAGCAATCTGGGCGCGGCGCTGAAGCTGTCGGAGATTTACAGGCAGAAGCGCGATTTTGCGAAGGCACATGAGTATGCGGACAAAGCCAGCGAACTCGATCCGGCGAACCTCGAAGTGCAGTTCAACCAGGTTTCGCTACTGGAGGCGGAAGGCAAACCCGCGGAGGCGATTCGCACACTGAAGGAAGTGCTGGGCGGGATGTCCAAGAAGCCTGCTTCTCCGGGAGACCGGACCAGCCGGACCTTCCTGCTGGAGCGGCTGGGCATCCTGTACCGCATGAATGACCAGACCGAGCAGGCCGTGGCAGCGTTCCGCGAGATCATCGACCTGGATGCGGACTCCGGGGCTCGCGCCGCGGCGCAGATTCTGGAAACTTACACGAACGCGAAGGACTTCGCGGCGGCGGAGCGCGAGGCGGCCGTCTTCTCGAAACGTTACCCCGAGGACCGGATCATCAAGACGGTCAACGCCGACCTGCAGGCGTCTGTGGGGCAATTCAAGGAAGCCGAGAGCACGCTGAAGTCGTTATTGGACGGCAAGAGCGATCGCGAAGTCTGGATCGCCCTTTCGCAGGTCTATGAGAAGGCGAGGAACTGGCCCGCCATGGCGGACGCTATCGACCGGGTGGAGAAGCTGGCCGCGTCCCCCGAGGAAAAGGAAGACGCCATCTTTCTGCGCGGCGCCATGTACGAGCGGATGAAGAAGTACGATCAGTCCGAAGCCGAGTTCCGCAAGGTTCTTCAAGTGAACCCCTCGAGCGCCCGTACTCTGAATTACCTGGGGTACATGCTGGCCGACCGGAACGCGCGCTTGAGCGAAGCGCTGGAGATGATCCAGAAAGCCGTGGACCAGGAGCCGACCAACAGCGCCTACCTCGACAGCCTGGGCTGGGTTTACTACAGGCTGAACAAACTGGAAGAGGCGGAGGATAACCTGCGCCGCTCGCTGCAGTATGGCAGCCGCGACGCCGCCGTCTACGATCATTTGGGCGACGTTTATCTGAGCCGGAACAAGCTGAAAGACGCCATCCAGCAGTGGGAGCGCTCACTGAAGGAATGGCAGTCGGCGGCCCCCAGCGAGGCGGATCCCGCCGAGATCGCCAAAGTTCAGAAGAAGCTCGAGAAGGCCAAGGTGCGCCTGGCTCAGGAACACGGCGCACCGCACCAGGAGTAGCCAGATCGGTGAGGCCCCGGCCTCCCTTCGCCCCCGCTCACCCGCTACCGGTCAGCTTCCGGGGCGTGCTCTCGCTCGGGGGCGCCCTCTACGCCGCTGGAACACGGTCGAAAGGTTCCCACCGATGGCGGCGATCCCTTGGCATCTGGTTCATCCCGGGCGAACCGTGGACGCGTCACAATGAAGGTATGCGGCATATGTCCGGACTCATTCTAGCGGCCTGCCTTGCGGCGGCCCTTTCGCTCAGCGCCTCGGACGAGAACCTGGGCGCGCCTCTTACGCTGAAGACGCAAACGCCAATCGCTGACCTTCTGGCCAAGCCCGCTCGATTCGTCGGGCGCAGTGTCCAGGTGAAGGGCAAGATCATCGACGTCTGCCAGAAGATGGGTTGTTGGATGATGCTCTCGGACGTGGCGACCGGAGCGTCGATCCGGATCAAAGTGAATGACGGCGAGATCGTCTTCCCCAAGGAATCGGTTGGCAAGATGGCCGTGGCCGAAGGGTCGTTCCACGAAATCAAGCTCACGCGGGCGCAGGCGACCGAGCGCGCCAAACACGAGGCCGAGGAGAAAGGCCGCAAGTTTGATCCGGCATCGGTAAAAGGCCCCGTTACGATCTATCAGATTCAGGGCACCGGTGCGGTCATTCTGGAGTAACCTTCACTTCGCGGCCCGGTGATAGTAGCGCCAGCCCCAGGCGCCAAGCTGGATCTTCGGCAGACCGGCCGCCGCGCCCTTCTCCAACTCGACGAAGCCTTCGGGTGCGGCAAGTCTCACGCTGCCCTCGAACGGCCGATTGGAGAGGTTGACGGCGAAAACAATCTCCTCGCCCGCGCCCATTCGAGCGAAGGTGACGATGCGCGATTCGTCGCTATTGCCCAGCCATGTCAGGTCCCCGCGCCGCAGCGCCGGGTGTTGCCTGCGCAGCCGGGTCAGCGATTCGTAGGTTCTCGGGAACTCGGGCCGGCGCTCCACGATGGGCCAGAAAACGCGCAGGTTCTCAAACAGCGCGGGTCCGCCGGACTCGGTGGTGTCTCCCACCTCCATGCCGTTGTATAGCATCGGCACGCCCTGTAGCGCGAAGACCAGCGCGGACGCGGCGAGGGCGCCCTTCTCCCCGAAGCGCGCGATGGCCCGCTTCTCGTCGTGGTTGTCCGAAAAAATCATGTGCAGCGCCCCTCGCGGGAACTTCGCCCTTTGCTCTTCCCAAACCTGGCGGATCGCGCTCGCGGGCTTCCCCGTTTGCAGCACTTCTGTCAGCGCGTTGTGGAACGGCCAGGCGTAGTCGAGGTCGAAGGCCTTTACCAGCAACTCGGGCGAGCTCCACTCGTCCAGCATCAGCACGTCCTTCTTCGCCGCGTCCATCCGCGGCCGCATCTGCTCCCAGTAATCGGTCGGCACCATGCCCGCGGCGTCGCAGCGGAAGCCGTCCAGGTCGTAGTCCTTCAGCCAATACTCCATCATCGTCGTCATGTACTCGCGCAGCGCCGGGTTCGCGTAGTTGAGCGCCGCCACGTCGTCCCAATCCGGAATCGGCGGAATGATGTGCCCTTGCTTGTCCTTCTTGTAGAAATCCGGGTGCGCCATCATCACGCTGTCCCACGCCGTGTGGTTCGGCACGATGTCGATGATCACCCGCATCCCGCGCGCGTGCGCCGCGCGGATCAGCGTCTTCAGATCATCCAGCGTCCCGAACGCTGGATCCACGGCGTAGTAGTCGCGCACCGAGTAGGGGCTCCCGTAAGTCCCCTTCCTCTTCACCGTCCCCGACGGGTGCACCGGCATCAGCCACAGAATGGTCACTCCCAGCTTATGCAGGTCGTCGAGCTTCGCCGTGATCCCGGCGAAATTGCCGGCCTTAGAGAAAGTGCGGGTATTGATCTCGTAAACCACGCCATCCCGAACCCACTCCGGCACCACCCGCGCCTGCAGTCCGGAAACATCTTTGTCGGCGGGGGCCGCCATCAACGCGGCGCACAGCGCGCACGCCGCGATCAGACAAACGCGTCCTGTTCTCATGTCAAGATCTTACTGATTCCGGCGGTGGGTCAGCCTCGCGGGTGCGCATCAGCCTCGGACGGTCCGAGCCCCATAATCTTCAGCTATATCCAATCGTGCAGTCGGCCAATACATGATTGCATTGGCGGCGTAATCGAACATTTGCCCCACAACTTCGCGCCTGATCTGCGAGTTGCTGCTCCGCTTGACTTCAACCAGCGTAGGCATCCCGTTCTGGTCTA
>JBEKHU010000496.1:0-3707 GCA_050012115.1 Bryobacteraceae bacterium
GTTTTCTGACCTGCGGCCGCGGCCAGCGCATCGGCATCTTCGGGGGCAGCGGCGTCGGCAAGAGTACGCTGCTGGGCTCATTGCTCAGACACCACGATGCCGACGTTGCCGTCGTCGCCCTCGTGGGCGAGCGCAACCGGGAGGTGCGCGATTTCATCGAGAATGTGCTGGGGCCCGAAGGCCAGAAGCGCAGCGTGTTGGTTGTGGCCACCTCGGACCGCCCTTCACCCCTGCGTGTCCGAGCCTGCTTCGTCGCACTGGCCATTGCCGAGTACTTTCGGGACCAGGGCGCTAATGTGCTGCTGGTGGCGGACTCTGTCACGCGATTGGCCATGGCGCAGCGCGAAATCGGACTGGCGGCGGGCGAACCGCCCAGCCAGAAAGGCTACACCCCTTCGGTTTTCCAGATGCTTCCCAGGATCTTCGAGCGCGCCGGCAACTTCCGCCGCGCCTCGATCACCGGATTCTTTACCGTGCTCGTGGAGGGGGATGACATGAATGAGCCCATCACCGATGCTGTGCGCGGTATTTTGGACGGCCACATCGTTCTGGCACGGCGACTTGGGCAGAAAGGGCACTACCCGGCAATCGATGTCCTGCAGTCGGTTTCGCGCCTCGCCTCGCGCGTCGGCCGAGCCGAGCAGGTGACGGCAGCCACACGATTGCGGGAGTGTCTCTCGCTGCTCCAATCCACGGAGGACCTGTTGCGCATCGGCGCCTACGTTTCAGGTTCCAACGCGGGAGTCGATGCGGCGTTGCGTCTGCAAGAGGACATCAACCGCTTTCTTTGCCAGTCACCCGACGAGAGCAGTTCCATGGACCAGACTGTGGACCGAATGAAGGAACTGGCTTCCCGGCTCGGGGAGGGCACATCCCGTTGAAAAGATTCAGCTTTAGTCTGGAACAAGTGCGCCGGTGGCGGGAGTCGGAGAGGGACAAGGAGGAGGCCCGGCTGCAAGCGCTATTCGCCGAGCTGAACCAGTTGGAGCGGGTCCGTGTCGAACTGGGTAACGCCGCCGCGAAGGCCGAGGAATCTGTTCGTCCAACGCCAGAAGCGCCCCTGCCTCCCATTCAGGAATTGCAGGCTCTCGATTCCTACCGCTGTTATGTCCGGCGCGAGTGCCAGCGTCTGGTGGGACTGCGCTCCCGACTTGAGACGCGCATAGCTACCCAGCGGCGCATTCTGGTCGAGGCGGAACGCAAGCTCGAGGTCCTTGACATTCTGCGCGAAGAGAGGCTGGCCGAGTGGAAGAGGGATCTCGACAAGGAACAGGAAGACCTGGTGGCCGAATTGGTCGTCGCCCGGTGGGCCCGAGCCTGTTGATCGTCGGCAGCGCGGGGCAACTGAGGGGCCGCCCGGGCGGTCCGCCGTTCAATGTCCAGCCGGAACCAGTGCAACGCGGGACGAGCTGATTCGATGTCCGGGTGTCAGCTAAATCCCGGGCGTCCGCAAGGTCGAGGATCGGAACTTTAGACGAAGTGACGCCGGCTGCCAGAGCGGTGCGCGGCGGCGCGCAAATACAGATTTGAAGGAGCAAAGCCAATTTCCGACTTTGCTTTTTGGAATGAACTATTTAAGATGCTATCTGTCGATAGGTTTTCGCTGAATATTCGTTTGTTCAAAGAGCATTGATGGCGGGTCGAAGAGGCGGGCCATCCGATTCATCCTACACCCAGGTGTCAAGCAAAACTGACGCTTGCAGCCGCGCAAGCTCACTTGATGGCTGACGACCCGCGAATATCGCGCGGTCTCCGAACACCCCGAAACCGGTCAAAGGCGAGCGGTTCGCGGACCCCTTGAAGCCCCCGTTTTCTCAAGGACACTGGTTCGTTGAATCAGTTAGTGAACCAGGCCGCTTTTCAGAAATCGCGCAAACTCGTTCGGATCCTTCGTCAGGCCGGCGAATGAGGCGAGGGGGTTCTCGTCCGCGTCAAAAATCGCATAGAAGGGAATGGCGACGGTGTTGAAGAGAGTCTGTTGCCGTTGCTGGTTCTTCTCGCTGGCGGTATCGGAACCATCGGTATAGAGGTCCAGAAGGATGAAGCTGTTTAGAATTTTAGCGATTTCGGGGCGAGGAAACATGTTAGCTTTCATCCACTTGCAATTCGTACAAGCGTAGCCGGTGAAGGTTACGAGGACACGCTTGTTCTGCTGTTTCGCCTGGTTGAATGCGTTCTCGTAGTCCGTCGCGGCGGGTGGATGATGGTTTGCGGACGCTGCAGATCCAAGTGACGTGACATCGGCTGGAGCCGGGACGTACGCATCCAATTCGCCGAGCCGCGCACCAAACATCCCTGGAACCAGACTGAGGGCAAAAGCGAGGAACAGGACGCCCAGAAGAGCGCGGCCTGCGCCGATCCGTTCTTCCGGCTGGATGCCTTCCATCCGCAGAAAGCCCAGCAGGTACAAGCCCGGGCAGGCGATCAGAACAATCCCAAACGCCAGAAACCTCTCTCTTGTCAGCAGGTTCCAATGCATCACCTGATCCACATTCGAGAGGTACTTGAGCATGGCGGCGAGAACGGCGAAGCCGAGCACGATTTTCACCCGTGCCATCCAGCCTCCGCCGCGGGGCAACTGGCGCATGAATCCGGGGAATAGAGCGAGCAGGAAAAAGGGCGAGGAGAGGGCCAAAGAAAACGCCAGCATCCCCATGACCGGCTGTAACTTATCTCCACCAACCGAGGCGGCGAGCAGGGTACCCATGAACGGGCCGACGCAGGCGAACGAAGCCAGGCAGAAGGTCAGGCCCATGATCAGCGTGCCGAGGTAGCCGCCGCGGTTGGACGCGGCACTCAAGCGCGTGAGCAGGCCGCTCGGCAGGGTAAATTCGAAGGCTCCGAGCAGGCTGAGGCCGAAGACAAAGAAGACTAATGAAATCAATCCGTTGACCCACGGATTCGAGCCCAGTTGGACGACGGCGAAAGGGCCTAACGCGGCGGTCAATCCGAAGCCGATTGCAGTGAATAGGAAAACGATGCCGAGGCAGAAGACCACGGCCTGTCGCACCGCTTGTCCCCTGGATTCCCCGGCCTGACTCAGGAAGAACGACATCGTGATCGGGATCATCGGGAACACACACGGCGTGAAAATGGCCGCGAGACCGAAGCCGAAGGCCAGAAGAAGGAACGAACCAAGTCCTTGATTCGGCGTCGAATTCCGAGGCGCGGTCTGGTCTGAGGAGGCAGGCGTCGAGGTGGCATCCGCTTTAAAGAGAGTGACCCCGGGTGGCACCTGGACGGCCGAAATGACAGCGGCCGCGTCTACGGAGACAGCAGTCGAGACGGTGACGGTTTTCGGCGGCAGGCATTGCTTATCAGTGCAGAGCTGGTAGCGCATCCGGGCGGATAGCTCGGTCTTACCGGCGGGGGCCGCGGGTGCCAGATGAAGCTTCAGGTAGAACTTGAGAGATCCTTCGTAAGCCTCTGTTTCGATTTGAAAGTTTGGATCAAAGTTGCGCTGTGGGGCGGGGTAATGCAGCTCCCATGCGGAGACGGCGCCAGTATCCACCAGCCGGATGGTCGTCTGCGTCGGACCACCCTCCGGACCCGGCTTTGGGGTCGTTACCGAGTACATATGCCACGGCGCGTCGAGGTCGAGTTTCAATTCGAGCAGCGTGTCGGAGCCTGGCGCGACGCGCGCCTGCGAGGGCGTCAGGGTCCAGTGCGCGGGGCTTGGGTTCTGCGCGGCCGCCGCACAAACCAGC
>JBEKHU010000497.1:0-3684 GCA_050012115.1 Bryobacteraceae bacterium
CCGCCGCAGCCACCATCGTCTCCAGCACATTGCGCCGTGTCATGCACATACCATATCTCTTCTCCGCCGCGCGCGCAGCGGGCCCGTTTCCTCCCTCTGAAAAATGCCCGCATGACGCAAAACGGGGCGGCCCGCAAGCCGCCCCTTTTCTCTCTAATGGATCGATGCTTCAGAACGGGTACAGCGAGATCGCCTCCGGAGCGGAGACGCCCGCGCCCACGGCCACCTCGCCTTCGCCCGAAATCAGGCGGCAGAAGATGCCCGTCGCTCCGAGGAACACCTCGTAATCGGCCGGCCGCTGCAGGTTGCCCTGGATCAGCGCCTCCGACAGCGGATCCTCGATATACTTCTGCAGCGCGCGGCGCAGCGGGCGCGCGCCGTAGCTGCGGTCCTTGAGCGTCGTCTCGAGAATGTACTTGCCCGCGTCCTCGGCCAGCTTGATCTTGATCTGCTTGGCCACCAGGTTCTGGTTGATCTGTTCCACCATCAGGGTGATGATCTTCAGCAGATCTTCGTCCGTCAGCGACGTGAACAGGATCACCTCGTCCAGGCGGTTCAGGAACTCGGGATTGAAGGCCTTCTTCACCTCCGCCATCACGTTCTCCTCGACCTTCGACGGCAGGCCGGCGGCGGCCTGCGCCTCGAAGCCCAGGTGGCCCCGCTTGTCGAGGAAGCGCGCCCCCAGGTTCGACGTCATGACGATGATCGTGTTCTTGAAGTCCACCGCGTTGCCCAGCCCGTCGGTCAACTGGCCGTCCTCGAACACCTGCAACAGGATGTTGTAAATGTCCGGATGGGCCTTCTCGATCTCGTCCAGAAGGATGATCGAGTACGGGTTGCGCCGCACGCGCTCGGTCAGCTGCCCGCCCTCTTCATAACCCACATAGCCCGGCGGCGAGCCGATCAGCTTGGACACCGAGTGCTTCTCCATGAACTCCGACATGTCAAACCGGATCAGCGACTTCTCGCTGCCGAACAGGAACTCGGCCAGCGCCCGCGCCACCTCCGTCTTGCCCACGCCCGTCGGCCCCAGGAACAGGAACGAGCCCGCCGGCCGCTTGGGTGACTTCAGCCCCGCCCTCGACCGCCGGATGGCCCGCGCCAGCGCCCCGATCGCCCGCTCCTGGCTGACCACTCTCTTGTGCAGCTCTTCTTCGATGCGGATCAGCTTGCTGACTTCTTCTTCCCTGATCGCCGTCATCGGCACGCCCGTCCAGCGCGCCACCACGTCCTCGATGTCGTCCTTCGTCACCACCCCGGCGTTCGACTCGTCCAGGTTGTACTTCTCCCGCATCTGGCGCAGGTTCTCGCGCTCCTTGCGCTCCTCGTCGCTGTAAAACCGCGCCTTCTCAAACTCGTGGTTCGCGATCGCCGATTCCATGCGGTGGACAATGAACTTGATGCGCTTCTGGATGTCGCTGATCTCCGGCGGCAGCGTCGTCTGGCGCAGCTTCACCCGCGCCCCCGCTTCGTCGATCAGGTCGATCGCCTTGTCCGGCAGGTAGCGGTCGGGGATGAAACGGCTCGACGCGAACACGGCCGTCTCGATGGCGTCGTCGGTGTACACCACGGCGTGGAATTTCTCGTACCGCTCCTTGATGCCGAATAGGATCCGGCACGCGTCGGCCTCCACCGGAGGCGGCACCTTCACCGCCTGGAAGCGGCGCTCCAGCGAGCGGTCCTTCTCGATCGACTTGCGGAACTCGCCTGGCGTCGTCGCGCCGATGCACTGGATCTCGCCCCGCGACAGCGCGGGCTTCAGAATATTGGCCGCGTCCAGCGAGCCCTCGGCCGAGCCCGCCCCCACCAGCGTGTGCAGCTCGTCGATGAAGATGATGGCGTTCTGGTTCTCCATCAGCTCCTTCATGATCGTCTTCAGCCGCTCTTCGAACTGGCCGCGGTACTTCGTTCCCGCCACGATCAGGCTCAGGTCCAGCGCCAGAATCCGCTTGTCGATCAGAAACGCCGGCACGTCGCCGTCGGCGATGCGCTGCGCCAGCCCTTCCACGATCGCCGTTTTGCCCACGCCCGGCTCGCCGATCAGCACCGGGTTGTTCTTCGTCCGGCGGCACAGGATCTGCACCACCCGCTCGAGCTCGTGGTCCCGCCCGATCAGCGGGTCGAGCTGCCCGTCCGATGCCGATTGCGTCAGGTCCCGGCTGAACTCCGCCAGCAGCGAGCTTTCCTTGGGCCGGCTCGCCGGCGCCTTCTCGATCGTCGTCCGCGCGATCTCCTCCCGCACCTGCGTCAGCCGTAACCCGCGCTCGTGCAGGATTTCGGCCGCGAAGCACTTCTCCTCTCTGAGCAGCCCCAGCAGCAGGTGCTCCGTCCCGATGTGCTTGTGGCTCAGCCGCTCGGCCTCCTCCGCCGCGAACGCCAGCACCTTCTTGCACTCGTGGCTCAGCGGCAGATCGACCGAGGTCGAAACCTTCTCCCGCACCGTCGTCTGCGCCTCGATCTGCTTGCGGATCGATTCGATGTTGGCCTGCGAGCGCAGGAACCGGTTGGCCAGCGCCTTGTCCTCGCGCAGCAGGCCCAACAGCAAATGCTCGGTTTCTATGTACGGGCTGCCGAACTGGCTCGCCTCATATCGCGCGAAGAAAATAACCCTTCGTGCCTTCTCCGTGTAGCGTTCGAACATGTACGAGCCTCTTTTCAGCCTGGCACGGCGCGGATTTGTTTCCCCTCGCCCGGCCTGCCCGGCCTCAGCCCCGATTCCCCCAACCCGGCAGCATCGCGGGTGTCCCGCCTGCCGGTTGGGGCCGACCTGCCTTAATTCTAAGACGCAGGAGGGGCATTCGGCGAATCGGGAATCTCGCCGAGTAATTCGGCTTCCACTTGTTTTGGCACTAGTCCGTTTGCCTGCAACAGCTTGGCGGCGGCTGACGACTCCTCACGCAAAATGCCCAGCAGCAAGTGCCCGGCGCCGATTTCAGTGTGGCCCAGACGATCGGCCTCAGCGGCGGCATAGGCGACCATGCGCTGCGCCTCGGCGCTGAGCATGGTGCTGATGAAGTCCAGCGTGGCCTGGCCGACATGCGCAGCGGTGGGGCCACCAGGCACGTCGAAGCTTATGGTGTTTGTTTCTTTGCCCGAGCCCGGCTCCGGGCCTGAGCGGAGCTGCGCGCGCACCGCCTCCAGGCTTACGCCCTCAGCCACCAGTAATATGGCGGCATTGCAGCTCTGCTCCCGCAGCAAGCCGAGCAGCAGGTGCGCGGTGCCGATATGCTTATGGCTCAGCCGTTCGGCTTCCTCGGCCGCGAACGCCAGCACCTTCATGCACCCGTGGCTCAGCGGCAGGTCCACCGACGTGGACACCTTCTCCCGCACGGTCATCTGCGCTTCGATCTGCTTGCGGATCGACTCGACATCCGCCTGCGAGCGCAGGAACCGCTTGGCCACCGCCTTGTTTTCCCGCAGCAGCCCAAGCAGCAGGTGCTCCGTCTCGATATACGGGCTGCCGTACTGGCTCGCCTCGTACCGCGCAAAGAAGATCACCTGGCGCGCTTTTTCTGTGTATCGCTCGAACATATGCGCGTACCTCCCGAACGGAACGGGCAGCCTCAGCCGGCCTCCGTCAGCCGGCCGGATTCCAGGTGCAGCACGCGCTGCGCCCGTGCGGCGAAGGCTTGGTTATGTGTAACGTATAGCGTTGCCAGCGTCCGGCGCGCGTGCACTTCCTCC
>JBEKHU010000498.1:0-3680 GCA_050012115.1 Bryobacteraceae bacterium
AAATGACGGGCCGTGGAAGGGAGTGGAAATCGACCTTGAGGGGTTGGCGAAAACACGGGTGACAGACGGCTGAAGTCCACACGGCGCAGAGGACTCAGAAGGTGAATCGAGAGAGTTGTGGGCGCCTAGGACAGAGACGTCAGTCCCCGGTTTTCGCGGTTTCCCGCGGCATCTCCACGCCGCGCCACCGCCCTTGGAAATCGTCGGACGATTCCCACATTCCCACAGGCTCGAATCCGATACAAAAACTGACCAAGGCAAAGAACCGTGAGATTTCTCTTGACTGTATCGCTGAACTAGTGTACTAGTTAACTAGATGATTAAGCCAGACCAATTCGAGTTCAAGCTCGACCTGGCGAGCGGCGTTCCGGTTTACCGCCAGATCATTGATCAGGTCCTCCTGGCGGTGGCGACGGGCGCGCTCGCGGGCGGGGTGCAATTGCCGACCGTGCGGCAGGTGGCGGTCGATCTGGCGATCAATCCGAACACGGTGCTGCGGGCGTATCGCGAACTCGAGATCCGAGGGGTGATTATGACCCAACAGGGGATCGGCACGTTCGTGACGTCCAAGCAGGTGGAAGTGAACCAGGTCGAACGGGAAGCGCGGCTGGACCGGCTGGCCGCGGACTGCGCCGCCCGCGCGGGGGCCGAGGGATTCTCGGTGCCCGAGCTGATGGCGCGGCTGGGAGAATTGCTGCCGGTCGAGGACCAGAGGAGAGATTGAGTATGCCAACTATTACTGGCCTGACAAGCGTGCCGGCGGCGAGAGTGACGCGCACGCAACTGGCGAGCCAAATCGGGATCACGGCTTTCGTAGTCTGCGTGGCGGCGGGCGCCGCGCTGACGGCGTGGCTGCAGAACCCGTGGGCGGTGATCATTGCGCTGTTCCCCGGCTTCTACCTGCTGTTCGCCATCAAGGTGGCGACGCAGTGGGAGAAGGCCGCGGTGCTGCGGCTGGGCGTGTACCGCGGCCTGCGCGGGCCGGGGATGTTCACGATCGTTCCGATCATCGACACCGTCAGCTCGTTTATCGACCAGCGCATCCGGGTGACGGAGGTGAAGGCGGAGTCGACACTGACGCGGGACGCGGTGCCGGTGTTCGTGGACGCGATCGTGTTCTGGCTGGTGTGGAACGCCGAGAAGTCGATTCTGGAAGTGCAGGACTTCGCCGCGGCGATCCAACTGAGCGCGCAGACGGGGCTGCGGGAGTCGATCGGGCGGCACATGCTGACCGATATGGTGACGGACCGCGAGTCGCTGGGGCGCGAATTGCAGAAGATTCTGGACGCCAAGACCAACCCGTGGGGCGTGACGGTGCAGTCGGTGGAGATCCGCGACGTGCAGATTCCGCAGGGCCTGGAGGACGCCATGTCGCGCGAGGCGCAGGCGCAGCGGGAACGCCACGCGCGTATCATTCTGGGCACGGCCGAGACCGAGATCAGCGAGAAGTTCGCCAAGGCGTCGGAGATGTACAAGGACAACCCGATCGCGCTGCACCTGCGGGCCATGAACATGCTGTACGAGGCAATTAAGGAGAAGGGCTCGATGGTGATCGTGCCCTCCTCGGCGGTGGAGACGATGGGCCTGGGCGGGATGATGGGCATGGCCAGCATCAAGAACACGTTGATGCCGCCGGAGCCGGCGGCGCCGGCGCCGAAACAGTAAGGGCGCGACCGGTCAAGGGGCGGGCCGTTCCACGGGCGGGAAGCCCGCCCCAGACCGGCGCGAATGAAGCGTGTAGTGGAAAGAGGAGCAGGATCATGTTTGCCAGATTGTTGTGGAAAGCGGGGCTGGGCGCGGCGCTGCTGATGCTGACCGCGTGCCGGGAGGCCGAAGCCGCGAAGACGCCGGAAGAACGCGCCCGGGAAGTCGTGGAGATGCTCGCCGCCGGCAAATACGCCGCCGTGCACCAGATGTTTTCCCAGGAGATGCAGGACGGCCTGCCGGTGGGCACGCTGATGGGCACCGTGGCGCCCGTGGTGAAGCCGCTGGGCAAGCTGCTGGAGACCGGCAAAGCGAGCGTCCAGCGCATGGGTGAGAACACGGTGGTGATTGTGCCAGCGTATTTCGAGAAGGGCGCGCTGGACTATACGGTCACCTTCAACGGGAGCGGGCAGATCGCCGGGCTGTGGATGAAGCCGGGCCAGAAGCCGAAGACGGCGCCGGCGGTGGCGCCAGCGGCGGTACAGAAGACGGCTCAGACTCCCGAGGAGCGGGCGCGAGAAGTGGTCGCTCTGCTGCTGGCCGAGAAGTACGAGAGCCTGTATGAGATGTCCACGCCGGAAATGCAGAAGGCGCTGCCCGTCGAGGCCTTGCGGAACAAGGTGGGACCCATCGTGATGCCGCTCGGCAAGCTGCTGGAGACGGGAAAACCCAGCATCAACAAAATGGGCGTGTACACGGTGATCGTCCTGCCGGCCAAATTCGAGGCCACCTGGATCGACTTCACGATTTCGGTGAACGAGGCGGGGCAGATCGGCGGGTTGTTCATGCGGCCGGGGCAAGGGCCGCTCACGGAATGGCAGCGGCCCGCCTACAGCAAGCCCGATTCGTTCACCGAGCGCGAGGTGACGGTGGGCGCGGGCGAGTGGAAGCTGCCTGGCACGCTGACGCTGCCGAAGACGCAGAAGCCGGCGCCCGGCGTGGTGCTGGTGCACGGCTCGGGGCCGAACGACCGCGACGAGACGGTCTTCGGGGTGCGGCCCTTCCGCGACCTGGCCGAGGGGCTGGCCTCGGCGGGCATCGCGGTGCTGCGGTACGACAAGCGCACCAAGGTGTACGGGGCGAAGATGGTCGCGCTGAAGAACCTGACCGTGCAGGAGGAGACGGTGGACGACGCGATCCTGGCGGCGGCGGTGCTGCGCAGCCAGCCGGAGGTCGATCCGCGGCGCGTGTTCATCCTCGGGCACAGCCTAGGGGCGTATGTGCTGCCGATGATTCTCAAACAGGACCCCAAGGCGGCGGGCGGCATCGGCATGGCCGGTATTGCGCGGCCGCTGGAGGACGTGGTGCTGGAGCAGGTGGAGTACCTCATTCCGTTACAGACAGCGCAGTCGGAAGAGGCTCGGAAGGAAGGCCAGAAGAAGCTGGAGGAGATCCGCCAGACCGTGGCGGCGATCAAGGCGCTGCAGCCGGGCCAGGAGGATGGGCCGTCGCTGGTGGGCATGCCGCCGCACTACCTGCTGGCGCTGCGGAGCTACGATCCGCCGGCCATGGCGGCGACGCTGCACGTGCCGCTGCTGATTCTGCAGGGCGAGCGCGACTACCAGGTATCGATGGTGGATTTCGCCAAGTGGAAAGCGGCGCTGGGCGGGCGCAAGGAGGATGAGCTGAAGAGCTATCCGGCGCTGAACCACCTGTTCGTGGAAGGCAGCGGCAAGAGCACGCCGTCCGAGTACTCGCAGCCGGGGCATGTCGCGGCGGAAGCGGTGGGAGACATCGCGCGGTGGGTAGCGGCGCACTGACCCGCATTACTCAAACGGAGTGAGCGAGAGCGTCCTCAGCCGGTTGGCGAAAACACGAGTGAGGAGACGGCTCTGTGGAGACAGAGTGTGGATCGAGAGGGTTGTGAAAACACGGGGACAGACGGCTCAGTCCACACGGCGCAGAAAAGACAGAGCGTGAATAGACAGACTCGTGCGCGCCTAGGACAGAGACGTCAGTCCCCGTGTTTTCGTGAA
>JBEKHU010000499.1:0-3675 GCA_050012115.1 Bryobacteraceae bacterium
TTACGGAGACATCATGGAAGGTTACGACGGCAAAATCGCGTGGAGCCAGGAGCCGCAGAACGGGCTGGTCGAACTGAGCGGCGAGCGGCTGGCGAACGCGAAGCGCGACTCGCAATTCAATGGCGAATTGAAGTGGAAGGAACTGTATCCGAAAGCCGAAGTCACGGGCAAGGAGCAGGTGGCCGGACGCGACTGCTGGGTACTGAAGCTGACGCCCGCGGAGGGCAAGCCCGTGGTGCGCTATTACGACGCCGAAACGTTTCTGATGGCGAAGGTCATCGTGACGACGGAGACGCCCCAAGGCCCGGCTGATATCCCGGTCGAATTTTCCGATTGGCGCGACCTCGGCAATGGCGTGAAGGGGCCATTCACGATGAAGGTCACGTTGCCGGGCATCGGTGATTTGATCACAAAATACGCGGAGATGAAGTACAACGTCGAGATCGACGACGCTAAGTTCGCCAAGCCGCAGCCGGAGAAGTAGGTCGAGCTTTTAACCGGCGCCTGGCCGCGGCTCCGGGACGGTCGCTGCCGCGGCGTTGTGAACTTCCCTGACGGGCGCTGGACTCGGCAGTGAAGCGCAAGCACGCGCGCCACGCGCCCGAGAGAGCATGAACAGAAAACTCGGCGCATTCCCGATGTGGCCGCAACACGCTCTGACCGTATAATTGAGGTAATCTCCGCAAGAGTCCCTCATGTCAACGCACTGACTGGAGAAGTACGGGGCCACGTGAGCCAGACCACTACTAACGCCGTGTCCAAGCCTGCGTCTCCGTCCGAAAACGTCTTTCGTAGCGCGGGCGTGGCCAGCGTCGCGGTGCTGACCTCGCGTGTCAGCGGGCTGGTGCGCGAAGGTGTGATGTCGCGCCTGTTCGGCGCGGGCATGGCCTACGACGCCTTTCTGGTCGGCTTCCGCATTCCGAACCTCACGCGCGATCTGTTCGCCGAGGGCGCGCTGTCGGCGGCGTTCGTGCCGACCTTCGTCGATTATCTGCAGAACAGGGGCAAGAAGGAAGCGGCGCACTTGGCCAACCTTGTGGCCACGGCCATCATCCTGGTGGTTGGAGCGCTTTGTGTTCTGGGCATTCTGGCGAGCCCTTGGCTGGTCCGGATCATGACCAGCGGATGGGTGCATGAGGCGCCGCAGAAATATGCGCAGGCGGTTGTCCTGACGCAGATCATGTTCCCGTTCCTGCTGCTGGTCGCGCTGGCGGCGCAGGCCATGGGCGTGCTGAACGCGCTCGATCAGTTCGCCGTGCCGGCGACCTCCTCGACCATGTTTAACATCGGCAGCGTCGGTAGCGGCGTCCTGCTGGGCTTCTGGCTCGGGCCCTGGCTGGGCTTGTCGCGGATCAACGGCATGGCTGTCGGGGTAGTGATCGGCGGGGCCTTGCAGTTGCTGTGGCAGGTCCCCAGTCTGTGGCATGAAGGCATCAAATTCCGTTTCGCCTTCGACTTCAACCACCCCGGCCTGCGCCACATCGTCCATCTCATGGGGCCGGGGATCATCGGCAACGCATCGGTGCAAATCAACGTGGTGGTGACTACGATCCTGGCCACGACGATCCACGATCCTCTGCGCGGTCTCGACGGGCCGGTGGCGTGGCTCGGCTACGCCTTCCGCTTCATGCAGCTGCCGCTGGGCCTGTTCGGCGTGGCGATCGCTACAGCGACGCTGCCGGCCATCGGCAGAAGCGCGGCATCGGGCGACACGGAGGAGTTCCGCGAGACTCTGGCGCGCAGCCTTGGCCTGACGTTCCTGCTCACGGTGCCATCTTCGGTGGGGCTGATTGTCCTGGGCCGGTCGATGATCGGCCTGATCTATGAGGGCGTGACGTTCAAAGCGTATGACACGGACCAGACCACTGTGGCGCTGGCGTGTTACGCGCTCGGGCTGGCGGGCTATTCGGCGATCAAGATTCTCAGTCCCGCATTCTACGCTTTGAACGACTCGCGGACGCCGATGTATACGAGCGTGGCGTCGATTGCCGTCAATGCGGGCATGGGCTGGTTGTTCGCTTTCCGCTTCGGACTGGGCCACGCGGGTTTGGCGCTGGCCACGGCCTTTGTGGCGAACTTCAGCTTCCTGGCGCTGTTCTGGATCATGCGGAACCGTATCGGCGGAGTCTATGGACGGCGGCTCCGCAACGTCGTGTGGAAGGTTCTGCTTGCCTCCGCGGTGATGGCGGCGGCGGTATGGGGACTGAGTGCGGGCTTCCATGCCGTGATTCCGCGCGCGGGTGTGGCGCGCGCGCTGGACATTCTCTTCGGCGTTCCGGCGGGCGCGGCGATCGTCTACCTGCTCTGTCGGGCGCTGAAGGTCGAGGAGTTGGAGATGGCGACGCGCGCTCTGAGCGGCCCCATGCTGCGTCGGTTCCCGGCAGTGGCTGCTAAACTTGGGGTGTAATGCATCCTGACGTGGGCAAGCTCCTGCATCTGCAGGAGCTCGATCAGAGGATCGCTGAACTGCGCGGCGAAATCGCCTCTCTTCCGAAGCAGGTTGCCGAGATTGAGAAAGCACTCGACGGCCATTTGAAGAAGCTGGATGCCGACAAGGCGATCCTGTCGGCCAACCAGCGCGACAGGAAAAAACTGGATATCGATGTTCAGACCCATCAGCAGAAAGTCTCGAAGCTGAAGGACCAGATGCTTGGCGCGAAAACGAACGAGCAGTACCGGGCCTTTCAAAAAGAGATTGATTACTGCGAGGCCGAGATCCGCAAAGCCGAAGACCGCACGCTCGAATTGATGGAAGAGGCGGAACTGCTTGCGACAAACGTGAAGGCCGCCGAACAAAGCCTCGCCCAAGAAAAGAAGGTTGTAGAAGAACGCAAGAAAGAGGCGGCCGCGCGGACCGAGGTCGATAAGGCGGAACTGGCGCGCTGCAGCGCCGAACGGGCCGTGCTGGTTGCATCTCTGCCCGCGGGGCTGGTCTCCACCTACGTTCGCCTCCACAAACGCATGAGCGATGGCCGGGTGGTGGCGAAAGTGCTCGACGACACCTGCGGAGCCTGCTACATGACCATTCGCCCGCAGCACATGGCCGACGTACGGCTCAGCGCCGAGATCCTCGCCTGTGAGAACTGCCGCCGCCTGTTGTACGTCGAGCCGCAGCCGATCGACGTCGCGCAACAGATGAACGATTGAGCGGGAAGGGACCGGCTTCGCGGCCCTGCGCGACACCGTCTGGCGCGCTGGGGCGATCTGCTGGTGCTCGCCACTCCCCTTATCGACATGCGCCTTCCAGACTCCAGTCTTGGGGACGGACAAGCGGACAACAAGAATTGAAGGTCGGGCTCAGACCTTGCGTCTTCGAAGAATCGCGGCCGCGCAAGCCCATTGCAGGTACGAAGAGCATAGAATAGGCGGCGAAGGTGGGCCTCGTGCCGCGTCTTGTTCTTTTCCTTTTTCTGGCGCTCCTTTCCCTGCAGCACGCGGCCACGGCGCAGGACCCCATCGCTTCGCTGCCGCCGGCCTCGCGCTGGATGGACCATCTCACGCAGGAACTGTTGCCCTTCTGGGACCAACCGGCGGCGCTCGGCGTTCCGCTGGGGAGTTTCCCGTCGGTCCGCTGCAACGACGGCAGCCTGGTGAACCGTGCCAATCCCTGCCCGGAGATCGGCAATAACTCGTATCTCATGCAGAACGATCAGTACCTCGTGCCGCTCTCGCGCC
>JBEKHU010000500.1:0-3673 GCA_050012115.1 Bryobacteraceae bacterium
TCCGGCTCGATGAATATGATGGGCAACCTGGCGGGCTTCGTCTCACCGTTCCTGGGTGGAATCATTCTTCAACATTCGAGCCATTGGACCTTCCAGGTGTTCGGATTGCGCGTGCTGCCGGAGGCGGTTCTGAAGTTCCTGCACCAGACCAACGGCTGGAATCTGTATCTCTACACCTTCGTCGTGTCCTACATTCTGGCGGCGATCTGCTGGCCGCTGCTGGATTCGCGGCGCACGCTGGAGGCGGCCGACTAACTCGTGTCGCGGAACCTGAACGCGTCACAATAGGACAGATGCCGCGGTGGCTCGACAGAGTGCTGGGGCGGCCAGTTCGGCCGCAGTTGCGCGGCACGCCCTCCGCGCGCCGCGTGAAGAACTACGCCGCGCTCAGCGGTTACGCCTACGAGTACTGCTACGAGGGCTACCGCGATTCCGGCGGGCGGCGCGAATACACGTTCACGGTTTCCGGCGACCGCAAGACGTGGTTCCCGCTGGCGGTCAGTTTGTGCGCCAGCGCGGCCGAGGCGTGGGAGAAAGAGCACGCGCGCCGGCTGGACGACCGCGAGCGTTACGCGCTGGCCAAGCTGGCCCTGTTTTCCGCTTTCGATGAGCGCCCCAATCCGGGGGCGGCGCAGGCGCCGGTCGAGGTGACGGCGGAGCTGGCCGCGAGCCTGCTGGAGCGGCTCGAGCTGTAGACGCAGCGCCTGCGTGATAGGATCTGCAGCATGGCCGTCGACCCCGATGCAGCAACCTCATCGGCGGGCGACGGTGCGAAGACACAGTCCGGCGTCAAACGGGCGCGGGCCGATGCAGCGCGGGAAGCCGACGGGCGGTCCAGCCTGTACTGGACCACCGCCCTGTTCGCTGGCGGTCTGATCGCCGGCATCCTGGGGCTCCTGTTTGGCCCCGCTTCGGCGCCGCGCGGCGACAACGTCCCCCTCGGCCACGGCTGCGAGATGGTCGAGATCGCCAAGAGCCTGAACGAGCATGGGTGTTTCGGAGACCCGTTCGATACCCTGCCGACCGGCCCGACGGCGGTGGAGCCGCCGCTGTATCCGCTGGCGCTGGCGCTGGCGTTCAAGCTGCTGAAGTCGGGAGGCACGGTCGCGGTGGTGAGCGTGTTCGCGGCGATCCTGGCGAACGCATTGACCGCGGCGCTGCTGGTGCGGGCATCGAAGGTCCTGTTCGGCTCTAATGCCCCCGGCGTCATTGCGGGCGTGCTTTCCATCCTGGCGGCCCAGCCCGCGCCGTGCTGGGACGTCAACCACACGCAGCTCGGCCTGGTGCTGCTCGCAGTTGTGACGGAACGGCTGCTGGCCGGTTCCGGGGGAGTTGCCTGGCGCGGCATGGCGGCCGGAGCGATGGCGGGATTGATCGCCTTGTTGAACCCGGTATCGGCGCTGGCCTCGACGGTGTGCGTGGCCTTTTTTCTGATGAGACGCCGGCCGGCATTCCGGGATGCCGTGCGCTTCGCGGCGGCTTTCGTGGTGGCGGCGATGCTCGTGAACCTGCCGTGGCTGGGGAGGAATTACGGGATCTGGGGAGAATTCATCGTGCGCACGAGCTTCGGCGTCACACTGCACGAATCCAACAACGATTGCGCCGCGCCCAGTCTGGCGGTCAACATCAGCAACGGGTGCTCCACGGCGATGCATCCGAATGGAAACGCGGACGAGGCGTTCCAGCTCGCGCGCCTTGGCGAGCCCGCCTACAACCGGCAGAAGACAGCGGAGGCGATGGCGTGGATCGAGTCGCATCCGGCACGGTTCGCGCGGCTGAGCGGGCAGCGAGTCATAGACTTCTGGTTCCCTTACCCGAAGCCGCCGGCCTACGCGGCTTATGCCGTTTGGGCGATTACCATTCTGTCCATACCCGGGCTGGTGTGGATGCGCCGGCGGCGCGAGGCGGCCGGCAGGTTGTTGCTGGCTGTCTTTTTGATCTATCCACTCGCATACTACGTGGTCGTGTCCGACTTGCGCTATCGGACGCCGATTCTGTGGCTGTCCTGTCTGGCGGCGGGGTACTTCCTCTGCGCGCTGCGGACGGAATTGGGCGCGGCCGCGCGCAGGCGCTGGCCGCGGGCGAGCGCGGCGTAGGACCGCAGCGGCAGCGGGCGGATGTATACTGGCCGGAACCTGGATTCCAGACAGGAGTCCACCCAAGGCCACCCACGGATTGTCATGTTGAAAAGAACCGTTTCCCTGACGCTGCTTCTGACACTGTGCGCGGTGACCGCCGCCGCCCAACCGATCCAGGCGCATCCGGCGAACCCGCACTACTTCCTCTACCACGGCCAGGCGACCATCCTGATCACCTCGGCGGAGCACTACGGCGCCGTCATCAACCGGGCGTTCGACTACGTGCCCTACCTGGAGGCGCTGAAGGCGCACGGGCTGAACTACACGCGTTTCTACCCCGGCGCGATGTTCGAAACCATCGACAAGTTCATGACCGGCAATCCGCTCGGACCAAAGCCGCGCGACCTGGTTCTGCCGTGGGCCAGAAGCGGCACGCCGGGATACCTGGCGGGCGGCAATCGTTTCGACCTCGACCGCTGGAACGCGGAGTATTTCGCGCGCCTGAAGGACTTTCTCACCAAGGCGGCCGAGCGCGGCATCGTGGTCGAAATCTGCTTCTTCAACTCGCAGTACTCCGACACGTGGCCGATCTCTCCGTTGTATTTCGAGAACAACGCGCAGGGCGTGGGCCGGTGCGGCTGGCGGGACGCGCAGACGCTCAAGCACGCCGACCTGGTGCGGCGCGAAGACGACTACGTCCGCAAGATCACGGAGGAGGTGAACGCGTTCGACAACGTGATTCTCGAGATCTGCGACGAGCCGGCCAGCATCGGCACGGGCGTGGCACTGGCCGGGCCGTGGGTCAGCCATCTCATTGACACGGTCATTCAGACCGAGCGCAGCCTGCCGCAGAAGCACCTGGTCGCGCAAGAGGTCGAGGGACCGTTCGGCGGGGCGATGGATTTTTCGGCCGATCCGCGCCTGTCGCTAATCGTCGGGCAGTACCTGTGGGGTGGCGAAGGAGACGACTCCGGCGGCGAGATGGGCGGGTTGAAGGGCCTGGAGTACAAATACGCGCTAAACAAACCGATCGAACTCAATGAAACTTCCTGGTATCCGATCTGGTATCGCGGCGACAAGATCGCGGCTTCGAGGGTGGAAGCCTGGGAGTTCCTGGTCGGCGGCGGGGCGGGCTTCAATCACCTGAACGGGCTGTTCACGCCGGAGAACCCGGCGGGCGCGGGGCCCGAGAATGAGCGTCTGCTGGGTGCGCTCGAGAATCTGAAAAAGTTTCTGTACAGCTTCGACTTCCTGAAAATGCACCGCGACAAGAACTTCGTTGTGGACGGGCTGCGTTCCTCCGAAATCCACTACCAGGCCATCAGCGAACCGGGCCGGCAATACGCTCTGTACATCCACCACGGCGGCGAGCGGCAGGGGTCGTACAAGGTCGTGCCCGGGCAGCACCAGGAGAATCTGAGCGTCAACCTGCCGGCGGGGCGCTATCGGGCGGAGTGGATCGATCCCGAGCGCGGTTCCGTGCTGACCACCGCGACCTTCACGCATCCTGGCGGGCAGCGTGCGATCGCTACTCCGGCTTACACGGTCGACGTTGCGCTTCGCGTGAAGCACGAGTGATCGCCGGCGGTCGGGCT
>JBEKHU010000501.1:0-3665 GCA_050012115.1 Bryobacteraceae bacterium
CTACGCGCGGACCAAGGACAAGAAGTACCTGGTTCGCGAAATCGAGCTGCAGTCGCCGTCGTTCGACGCCGGCCTGCGCGCGCAACTCGGCAAGAGCCTGCGCCCGCTGGCGCCGCTGAAACCGATGGCCGTCTACCTGGCCGACGAATCGTCGCTGAGCTTTTATGGTGACTCGTTCGACGTGAGCTGGGCGCCGGAGGCGCTGGCCGGCTTCCGCCAGTGGCTGCAACGCGAGTATCCCAGCCTGGACGCGCTGAACTCGTTCTGGGGCACGTCGTTTCAGGACTGGAAGGCAGTGGTTCCCATGACCACCGACGAGGCGCAGAAGCACGGCAACTACGCGCCGTGGGCGGACCATCGGGCCTACATGGAGCAGGAGTTCGTGCGCGCATTCGGAAAGGCGAGCGCGCTGGTGCACGAGATTGACCCCGGCGCGCGCGCATCGATTTCCGGCACACAGGTCACCGGCGCACACAACGGTTGCAACTGGTACGAAATCGACCAGCAGATCGACTATCTGCAGCCCTATTCCGACGGCAACCAGGACCCAATGCACTACCTGTTCCGGCCGGGCCTGACCATCACCGGGTTCACGGGCTACGGCTCAGTCGGCGATCAGGCGCAGCGCGAACAATGGCAGCGGCTGTTCTACGGGCATAGCGGCGCATCGATCTTCTGGCACTACACGCTGCTCAATCCCGACCTCACGCTGAGCGAGCAGGGCAAGGCGCTGGCGGAGGCGTTCGGACGTCTCCAATCCGGGATCGGCCGCGTGTTCATGAATTCAACGGTGCACGAGGACGGCGTCGCGATCCACTTCTCGATGGCCAGCGTGCGCGGGGCATGGATCAGCGACGGACAGATCCGGGCAGGACTGGACGAGGAGAAGCCACCCTCGAAGAATGCCGAGGAATTGATGAAGCGCCGCGACGGCTGGACGAAGGCGCTCGAGCGGCAAGGCCTGCAGTTCCGATTCCTGGCCACTCCGCAGATCGAGTCCGGGATGCTGGACAAGTACCGCGTCCTGATCCTGCCGTACTCGATCGCCCTCAGCGACAAGGAAGCGGGTGAAATCGAGCGGTTCATGGATCGCGGTGGCATCGTGTACGGAGACGAACAGACCGGACGCATGGACGCGCACTGCCGGTGGCGCAAGGAGCAGCTCTGGAAGGATGGGCGCAAAGGATTTGAACGCAGCGGGCCGCGCGACCTGAGCATGAAGCGCGACTTCGGGGGCGAGTTCCTGGTGAGCGCCCGCGATTTCGGCAAGTCGCGGCTGACGGGGCTGCTGCCGGAGAAGGCGACGACCGTGCGCGCGCCCGCCGGGGCGTATGACCTGTTGCAGGGTGGTCTGGCGAAAACGCAGGTCGCGGCGTCGCCGTCCCAGCCGGCGCTGTTCATCGAACGCGCGTCGCGGATTGCGAAGCTCTCGATCGACCAGAAGCTGGAGCTTCGGCTGACGGATGAGGCGGGAGCGCCAGTGGATCTTTCGGTGGTCCACGTCGAAGTGCTGGACCCCGGGGGGCGGCTCATGCGGCACTACTCGGGCAACGTGACCATCCGTGACGGCCGCGCCGCGTACCAGATTCCGTTCGCTCTGAGCGATGCCGCCGGCGCCTGGCGCGTGCGGGCCCGGGACGTCGTGAGCGGGCTTTCCGCCGAGGTGATGCTGAAACGGTAGACTGTGCCCGGCGAGGGGAGAGTGCCGCTCGGCTTGTCAGCTATCCACTCAAGCCAGCCGCTGAGCCGCCAGCCAGGACACCAACCGCGGGTCAGTGAAGTCGGCGATGGCGAGCGCCGCCTGGCGGTACTCCCGCTCGGTCGTCAGCAACGCAACGACGCGCCCGCCCGAGCTTAGTGCCGCCTGGACACCGCCCGGCGAGTCTTCGAAGATGATGCAATTCCGCGGCTCGACGCCCAGGCGGGCGGCAGCGGTCAGGAAGATCTCAGGGTGCGGCTTCGCGTTCGCCACCTGGTGCCCGTCGACGATCACCGAAAACAGTGGTTTCAGATTCGATCCGTCCAATACGAAATCGACGTTCAGCGGCTCGGCGTTCGTCGCCAGAGCCAATGGAATGCCTTGCTGGTGGGCCGCGTGCAGCAGCTCGCGGGCACCGGAGACGTAGTGTTGCTCCAGCGCGGGCGCCATCAGCTCGCGGTACAGCCGCTCCTTGGCCGCGCCGTGCTCCAGCATCAACTCCTCGGGCAGGTCCTTGCCGAAGACGTCGTAGACGATCTGGTCATTACGTTTGCCGAGCATGCGGTAGATCACGCTCGTATCTTCGATGCCGTGGCGCTCGAGATACGTCACCCAAGCTCTGGTATGCAGATCGGTGGAGTGCAGCAGGACGCCGTCCATGTCGAAGATCAGCGCCAGTCCGCGTGCAAGTGTGAGTTCTTCGAACACAAGTCGGGATGATAGCACGAGGGCGCCGGTCGCATCTTCATTGAAGAGGGGAGTTTTATCAGAGCGCCTGCTCGAATGGGACGCCGCTTCGAGTAAATCTGGCGTTATACTCCGCTCAGGAGACGCTTATGTTCAAAATCGTGTTCACTTCGCTTCTCACGGCCTCCATGCTGACCCTGCTGAGCTGCGGGGGATCGCAGCACGCGGCCGATGAGAAGTACTATCTTGTCGCGACGAATGTCCAGATTCCTTACTGGCAGCAGGCCTACGCCGGTCTGAGCAAAGCCGCGGTCCAGTTGCAGGTGAAATGCGAAATGGTGGGGCCGGACTCCTACGATCCGAAGGCTGAACGCGCCGAGTTCCAGCGCATCATGGGAAAGAAGCCGACGGGCATCCTGGTCTCGGTGAGCGATCCCGCAGTGTTGAAGGACGACATCGACGCCGCCATCGCGCAAGGCATTCCCGTGATCACAGTCGACTCGGACGCGCCCAACACCAATCGGCTGCTGTTCGTGGGGACGGACAACTACAAGGCCGGCATCATGGGCGCCAAGGTGTTGCTCCAGAAGCTCCAGGGGAAAGGCAACGTCGTCGTTTTCACGATCGAAGGGCAGGCGAATCTGAAGGAGCGCCTGCACGGTTATAGAGACGCATTGGAAGCCCATCCGCAGGTCAAGATCACGGAAGTTGTGGACATGCAGGGCAAGGATAGCGTCGCCTTCGACAAGACCAAAGAGATTCTCGCCAAGCCGGGCAAGGTTGATGCCTTCGTCTGTCTCGAGGCCATCGCCTGCCCCGAGGTCGCCGACGTGCTCGATCGGCAGAAGGCCACCGACAAAGTAGTGGTGGCCATGGACACGGATCAACGGACGCTCGAGGCCATCCAGAAGGGGCTCATCAGCGCGACCATCGGCCAGAAGCCGTTCACGATGGCCTTCACGGGTTTGAAGCTGCTCGACGACCTGCATCATCACCCGCTGACACCGCTGGCGTCGAACTGGCTGCAGGATTCCTTTTCTCCGATTCCGACGTTTGTCGATACGGGAGCGACGCAGATTGACAAGAGCAACGTCGAGCAATTCATCCAGCAGCGCAACACGGCAACGTCCAAGTAGAGTGGGCTCCTGTCGCCGCGGCGCCTTCAGCGTCGGCCACTGCCGCCAGAGGCTGCCGACGCGGTTTGAAGTCCCGGCCCGCCCGCTCGCGGATTGGCGGATTGGCGTGGGGAGCCCGTATCCAGCGTTTCCATGAGCCATCT
>JBEKHU010000502.1:0-3659 GCA_050012115.1 Bryobacteraceae bacterium
TGCTGGTCTACAACGCCGCGCGTCTGCGCGAGGCCGGAGCTCCTTTCCAGGCGCAGGCCGCCATGGCCAAATTGCGCGCCTCAGAGGTAGCCGAGAGCGCCGCCTCGCGCGCGGTCGAGATCCTCGGCGGCGTCGGTTTCACCAGGGACTACCCAGTCGAGAAGCTGTATCGTGACGCCAAAATCGGCAGCATCTACGAAGGCACCACCAACGTGCAGCTGATGACCATCGCCAAGCAGTTGTTGGGATGAGGGTTGGGCAGGTAACCTTTCACTGCGCCGCCGCATCGGTTATCAAGGAATCAAAGGGTACAAAAGGAGATTGAACCATGACGCGCCTGGTGCTGTTGGCGACGCTTGCCGCCGCCCCGCTTCTGGCCCTGCCGGCCGTGGATGACCTGACGCCGGACCAGCAGCAGGAGATCATCCGCAAGTTCGCGGCCAAGGAGGCGGCCTTCGCCCGCGCCCGCGAGAACTACACCTACCGCCAGCGCTACATGATCGAGACGCTCGGCGCCAACGGCCGCCCGGACGGCAAGCACGAGGAGGTCTCCGACGTCGTCTTTACCCCGGATGGCAAGCGCACCGAACGCACCGTCTATGCGCCGATGGACACACTGGAGCGCATCCAGATGGACGCCCAGGACGTCCAGGACATGCGCAGTGTCCAGCCCTTCGTCCTGACCACCAAGGAGATCGACAACTACGAAGTGCAATACCTGGGCCGCGACCAGGTGGACGAGATCACCTGCTACCTGTTCGCCGTCAAACCGAAGCGCATGGAGGAAGGCGAGCGCTACTTCGCCGGGCAGATCTGGGTGGACGACCGCGACCTGCAAATCGTCAAGACCTATGGGCGCGGCGTCGGCCTGCAGAAGAAGAACTCGGACCACAAGTACCCCAAGTTCGAGACCTACCGCGAACAGATCGACGGCAAGTACTGGTTCCCGACATACACTGTTTCGAACGACGTTCTGGCCTTCCGCGACAATTCGGTGCCGATCAAGATGGTGATCACTTACAAGGACTACAAACAGTTCAAGTCCGAATCCACGATCACTTACGGCGACGTCGCCGACGACCCGAACAAGAAGCCACAGACCCCGCCCAAGCCGTAGCCAAGCTCACTCGACACACAACGGGGCGGCCCCAGCCGGAGCCGCCCCGTTCCGCTTTCTGCCGCCGTGCGTTATTCCACCGAGAGCCGGAACACGGTGGTGGACTTGTACTCCGCGCCCGCCTTCACCACGGTGGTCGGGAAGTCGGGATGGTTGGGGGAATCGGGGAAGTGCTGGGTCTCCAGGCAGAAGCCGTAGCGCAGCCGGTAGACCTTGCCGCCCTTGCCGGTGCTCGTCCCGTCGAGGAAGTTGCCGGTGTAGAATTGCACGCCCGGCTCGGTCGTCAGCACCTCCAGCACGCGCCCGGACTTGGGCTCGCTCACGCGCGCCGCCGGCCGCAGCGTGCCCGGCCCGCCGTCCACGACCCAGTTGTGGTCGTAGCCTTTCCCGCGCTTCAGCTGCTCGTCGTCGTTGTTGATCCGCGCCCCGATGGCTGTCGGCTGAAGGAAGTCGAACGGCGTCCCGGCGACGCTCTTCAGCTCGCCGGTGGGGATGAGCCCCGCGTCCACCGGCGTGAACTTCGAGGCATAGAGCTTCAGCACGTGTCCCAGGATGTCGCCCTCGCCCTGCCCGGCGAGGTTGAAGTAGCTGTGGTTAGTCACGTTGACCACGGTGTCCTTATCCGTAGCCGCCAAGTAGTCGATCCGCAGCTCGTTCGCGGGCGTCAGCGTGTAGATGACTTTCTCGGTCAGATTGCCGGGATAGCCCTCTTCCATGTCCTTGCTGACGTAGGTCAGCTCGACGGCCGGGTCGGCGCCGGGCACTTCGCGCGCCTGCCACACCGCATGGTTGAAGCCACGGATGCCGCCATGCAGCGAGTTCTGGCCGTCGTTCACAGCCAGCTCGTACTCCACCCCGTTGAGCGTGAAGCGCCCTTTGGCGATGCGGTTGCCGTAGCGTCCGACGATGGCGCCGAAGTACGGGTTCGGCTTCTCATAATCCGCGAGCTTGTCGAATCCGAGCACGACGTCGGCCAACTGGCCTCCGTGGCCCGGGGCTTTCAGCGACACGACGATGCCGCCGAAGTTGATGATGCCCACCTCCATGCCGGAGGCGTTCTTCAACGTGTAGAGGTCAATCGGCTGGCCGGCTTCGGTCTTGCCAAACGGCGTTTTGGTGAGGGGCGATGACATCGGCGTTTCCTTCTTCTGCGCGCAGCCGCCCATGAGCAGGGCCGCCGCGGCCAGGCTGAGAATTGCAGTGGATCTGTGCAAGGCAGACACTCCTCGCGGCCGCGCTCTCGGGCGCGGTCGGAACCCTTGACGCTATCGCCCTGCGCCCCCGCCGGTCAACCTCCGCCCGCGGCCGCGAATTCTTGAGCGAATCAGACCCCCGCTGCGGCCGGCGCAATTGCCCCGCCTCCCCGCGCAGGATATGATTCATGCGTACAGGAGAAAAGAGTCTGAATCGACGCAAGTTTCTCGCTACCGCCGCGGCCACCGGAGCGGCTGCCTGTTCCCGGACTCAGAACTCGCCCTGGCGGGCTCTGACCGACGATGAAGCCCAGACGCTCGGAGCCTGGTGCGAGTGCCTGATTCCCGAGGACTCCGACCCGGGCGCGAAGAGAGCGGGCGTGGTGCGCTACATCGACGTCCAGTTGACGAAGAAGTACAAGCGCCACCGCAAGCTTTACGCGCGGGTCCTGGCCTCCGTCAATGTGCAGGCCCGCCGCGGCTACTCGCACGACTTCGCGGCGCTGCCCCTGGAAACGCGCACGGCGTTGCTCGAAGAGTTCGAGAAGGGTCCGGACCGCGCGGCCTTCAACCTCATTCTCGACCACACGCTGCAGGGCTATTACGGCAATCCGCGGCACGGGGGCAACGCGGACTATGCGAGCTGGCGCATGCTCGGCGTGACGCCCGTACCGGTGCGCGGCCGTCTCCAGTACTCCATCCTGGAGCCGGCATCGAAGGGAGGGCAAAGCTAGTGTCTTTACCCCTGGCCGATGCCGTCATCGTCGGAGCCGGCGCCGCCGGTCCTATCGTCGCCCGGCAACTCACCCACGCCGGCTGGCGCGTGGTGCTGCTGGAACGCGGCAAATGGTACACGCCGTGGGATTGTCTGAAGGACGACCTGCGTAACCAGCGCAATTCGACCCTGGGCAACGCTTTCGGCCCGGATGACGAGGGCAACCCGCGCGTGGTCGTGGACCTCGACGGCACCACGCGCGTCGTCGCCCCCTGGGAAGGCGGCTATTCCAACAACGCCGGCTGCGTCGGCGGCGGCACGCTGAGCTACGGCGCGATGGCCTGGCGCTTTCACCCCAACGACTTCCGCATGGCCTCGCAATACGGCGTGCCGGAAGGATCCACGCTGGCTGACTGGCCGATCTCCTACGACGACCTGGAGCCCTACTACGAGCAGGCCGAATGGGAGCTGGGCGTCTCCGGCGACGACTCGAACAACCCGTTCAAAGGCCCGCGCCGCAAGCCTCTGCCCATGCCGCCGGTTTCGCCGCAGGAACGCGAGCACGAGATTCTCGACAAGGCCGCCCGCCGCCTCGGGCTGCACCCGTTCCACATTCCGATGCTGCGCAACTCGG
>JBEKHU010000503.1:0-3653 GCA_050012115.1 Bryobacteraceae bacterium
TCCCACAAGGTCGTCCGCTCGGCCCCGGCGAAGCCGGCGTCGCGCGTGCGTCCAAGGGGGGAGAAGCTGTCGAAGTTCAGGTTCGCGGCAATGCGTCCGGAGGGAACGGGCGGGTGCGCGGCCAGGTACATCGAACCCAGCAGCCCGCTCTCCTCGGCGGTGACCGACGCGAAGTAAGCGCTGCGCTTTGGTTTGGGGTCCTGCGAGGCCCAGGCGCGCGCCATCTCGATCAACATCGCCACGCCGGTGGCGTTATCGACGGCGCCGTTGTAAATCGAATCGCCATGCACCGGCGCGCCGATGCCGAGGTGGTCCCAATGGGCGGTGAAGATCACGGCCTCGTTTTTCAACCGCGGGTCGGAGCCGGGGACCATGCCGATCACGTTGCCGGTGTCCATCGGCGCGATGTGGAAGTCCATCTTCAACCGAATCTTGGCGGAGAGGGGCCGGGCGCGGAAGCCACGCTTGTCGGCCGCGGCCAGCGCACGGTCGAGGGTGAGTCCGGAGGATCCGAGCAGCTTCTCGCCCGATTCCGAGGTGACCCAGGCGGCGAGCGCGAGCGCCGGGGTCCCGGCCGGCGGGTCGGCCTGGGGCATCGGGCGGCCCTGGCCGCGGACCACCTGCCAGCCGTAGCTGGCCGTCGGGGTGGTGTGGATGATGATCGCGCCGAGCGCGCCCTGCCGCGCCGCCTCTTCGTACTTGTAGGTCCAGCGGCCGTAATAGGTCAGCGCCTTGCCGGCGAAGAACTTGGGATCGTCCGAGGGCGGTTCGCCCGTAAACAGAACGACCACTTTGCCCTTCACGTCGACGCCATGGTAGTCGTCCCAGGCGAACTCCGGGGCGCGGATGCCGTGACCGACAAAGACGGTCGCGGCTTCGAAATCCAGCGCGGGCTGCCGCCGGTGCGTCGTGCCGACGAAATCATCCAGCCAACGCAGCTCGAAGGTCCCATCCAGGCCCACGATGGCGAGGCGGGCGTTTGCGCCGACCGGCTCCACGAGCTGTAGCGGAACCCGCTGCACGAAGCTACCGTTGTCGCCAGCGGGCCGCAGGCCCGCCGCGGCGAACTGCGCGGCGATGTACTCTTCGGCCAGCAGACCACCTCGAACACCCGGGCCGCGCCCCTCCAAGAGATCACTCGACAGAAATTTTACATGGGGCCTGATCCGCTCCCCGTCAATGCGGTCGGCCTGGGCGGAAAGCAGGGCGGCTGTGGCAATTAAGACTGCAAATAATTTCACGATTGTGTCCTTTTTGCCGCGAGGCGGGTGGCGAAGCGAGCGACTTGAATGACCAATCTTTCGAGAGTGCCTTCGGCGACGACTTTCCGCTCCTCGCGCGCCTGGATTTGGAAGCGGACGCGGGGGCCTTCGACGGCCGTTGCCCGGGCCGTGAAACGAACCGCATTACCGACTGGAGCCGGGGCCAGGCGGCGCACATGGATTTCCGTGCCCACCGACGCGTAACCCTCTGCAAGATAAGGCTGGCTGGCGTCGCAGGCGGTGTTTCCCAGGCACTCGATCAGGCGCGGTGTAGACAGAACCGGGGCCTCCCGCAGGCAGGGAAAGCCGATGGCCCGCCGCGGGGTCACGAGCAGGGGCTGCGCCCAGCAGGTTTCAACGGGCACGTCGTTCATGTCATCATAGTAACGCGCGGCTGTTCAGGATACTCCCGCAGGCGGCAACCTTTGTGGCCCGCCGGAAGTCTTAGTTGACAGGGACTGAACAGCGACGGGGAATCATAAATTGCGGACTCTCGTCGTACTTTTGTTGTTAGGCGTTGCCTCGGCTCAAGCCGCCGGACCGGCGGGGGAAGCTCTGCCTCCTCTGCCGGGGATCCATCATGACCGGGATAGCGAGGAACGGTACGAGATCGAGATCCAGAAAAGCCGCAACCGCCTGGTCCGGGGCGTCACGATGGTGGCCAAATTCGCCGGCAAGATGACGGGATTGGAGAAAGTCGCGCGGATCGAGGCCCGGCGTCACGTGGCTTCGGACGGGACGATCAACTACGACGTGATCGCCAGAGAAGGCGACAAGACCGTTCAAAAAGAGCTGATCGTGCGCTTCATCAACCTGGAAATGGAAGCGCGCAGCCACGGCGGCGAGGACGTGGCCATTACTCCGAAGAACTACAAACTCAAATTCAAGGGTTCGATCGATCAGGCCGGCCGCGATACAGACATCTTTGAGGTTCACCCGCGGAAAAAGCGGATCGGGTTGTTCAAGGGCGAGGTGTGGGTCGACACGGAGACGGGATTAACCGTGCACCAAGCAGGACAATGGGTGAAGAGTCCATCCGTTTTTGTGAAGAGCGTAAAATTCGTGCAGGATTTCGAGATTCGGGATGGATACCAGGTGCCGAAAAGCACCTCGTTCACGACGCAGACACGGTTCTGGGGTGTCGCGGAGATGAACGTGGAATACACGGATATTAGCTGGGATACGGCCGTGGCCGCATCCCAGAGTCAGAACTGAACTGAGAAGGTTCCGGTCCTACCAGCGCGGTTCCCGCCGGCGGAACCCACCGCCGCCGCCGCCACCTCGATTAAAGCCGCCGCCGCCGCCGCCGCGTTCCTCACGGGGCCGGGCTTCGTTCACATTCATCTTCCGCCCGCCGAAATCGGCGCCATTCAGCGCGTTGATTGCCCGATTAGCTTCTTCATCGTTCGGCATCTCAACGAAGGCGAAACCACGCGATTTGCCGGTTTCACGGTCGGTGATGATGCTCACCCGATCCACTGTTCCGTAGCCCTCGAAGATGCCGCGGACAGAGTCTTCGGTCGAGGTGAAGCTCAAATTACCAACGAAAATATTCTTCAAGCAAACACTCCTAACTGTACTTGACACCGGATTTGCCAGGCTGGAGAGGGCGGACGCGGGAAAAACGAACGCGGGCCTGAGAACTCGAACCTAACTGAGCGGGCATTCAAATACTCAGACAGAATACCAGACAACTGCAGTGTTGTGAAGAGTGCACATGCCGGGAATGTGGTAAACCCATACGGTCCCGCCGACGCAAACCATGGCGTGGCGGCGAGGATGGAGCGCGAGACATTCCTGCCCGGTTTCCCGTCCCGGCCGCGGGGCGCGGTGCGGGCGGACGGTGTTTTCACGGCGAAAGCATGGTGAATTCACGGTGAACCGCAGTGGTTTGGGGTTGGGACGCGGCCAAGCAGTGCCGGCTCCTGTCACGCCTGCGGCTGATGTTGTAGCAGCCCGGTAGCCCTGGCCAGTTGCAGAGTCAGCCGTTCCCGGCTGTAGGCCGCCACCGAATCCGGATCCGGGGCGAAGGGGCCGGCGCACGGCTGGCCGCTGCAGCAGTCGTAGATCTCCCTCAGAGCCTGGCCGATCGCCGCCGGGTCGTCGGGGGGCGCGCACCAACCGCCGCGCGTTGCGGCGAGCACACGCTCGACCTCCCCGCCGCGGGGCGTGATGGCCAGGATCGGAATCCCCGCCGCCAGGTACTCGAACAACTTACCGGACTGGACGGTCGTGGTGCCAATGAGCAGCAACAGGCAGTGGCTCTCTTCGAGTTTCCGAAAGGCCTCCTGCTGCGGCAGGAAGCCGGTCTGCACGATCCGCGCGCGGCGGCCGGCGAACAAAGGCGCGGCGTCGGCGGAGACGCGGCCGATGAACCTGGTTTCGATGTTG
>JBEKHU010000504.1:0-3639 GCA_050012115.1 Bryobacteraceae bacterium
ACCAGGCGGGGTCATTGGAGCAGCCCGGAAACATCACGGCATCGAGCGAGTCGGGGGCCACGGAGCGGGCGGCGAGAGCGGCCACCGCGCCGCAAAAGCCGTCGACGAAGACGGGCAGGCGGGCGGAGGCGGCGGCGAGCAGGAAGCCGGTCATGACGGCCAGATCGACACCGCCGAAGGAGCGGACGGCAGCCAGCGGCGAGATGGCGTCCAACTGGTGACGGGCGAACCCCTGCTGAATGGCGTTGCGGCGGGTTGCGATCAGGTCCTGGTCCAGCAGGTCGTCGAGACAGGTCACTTCCATTGCCGGCCGGCCGGTGAGGGTACCGAGGACGGCCGAAGCAGCGACGGTGGCGCCGGAGCCGAGTTGCGCGATGGCCACGCAATCGAAGCGTTGGGCGGCGTCCTCGGCCAGAGAAGCGCCGATTTCGAGGGCGCTGTTGAGCTGGTCCTCAGTCAGCGCGGAGCCCAGTGCGAAGTCGAGCGCGCCTTCGCAGACACGATAGACATGGGTGCCTTGCTCGGGCTCGCCGACGAGGCCGCAGTCGACGACCAGGCGTTCGATGCCGAACTCCCGGGCGAGGATCGAGGCGGGCGAGACACCGCGCAGGAAATTGGCGAGGTCGCGGCGGGTGCCCAGCAGACCCTCGGCGCCGACGGGTTCGGCGGCGATGGCGTGTTCGGCGCAGAACAGGTACAGGCCCAGGCGGTCGGCGGCGGGCAGCGTTTCATTACGCACCATGGCGACGTGCTTGGCGAAGTCCTCGAGACGGCCGAAGCTGCCGGGCAGGGTTGGGATGGAGGCCCAGAAATCGTTCAGGGCCTGGGCGGCCTGGTCGCTGAACAGCGGCCGGACGTTGTCGGCCAGTTCGCGAATACGAGGGGAGATCATGGTAAGTTTCGTCCTCAGGCGAAGGCTTATTTACTAATTCTGTCAGAGCCAGAGGCTGCGGCGGCGGCTGCGCAGCAGGGCGATGAAGCTGGGGCCGCCCACCAGAGCGGTGAGGACGCTGACCGGGAGTTCGACGGAGAAGACGCTGCGGGCCACGGTGTCGCAGACGGCGAGGAAGGCCGCGCCGAAGAGAAACGAGGCGGGCATGAGCAGGCGATGGTCGGAACCGAGCTTGAGGCGCAGAGCGTGGGGCACGACGAGGCCGACGAAGCCGATGGGGCCGGTGACAGCAGTGACGGCGGCGGTCAAAAAAGAACCCGCGATGTAGCCAGCGAGCAGCAGACGGGCCGGGGAGACGCCGCGGGCGGCGGCCCACTCCTCACCGACGGCCATCAGGTTCCAGCGGCGGGAGGCGAGGCACAGCGCGACGGAGAGCGGCAAAACGGCGACGGCGAGAGAGACGAGAGTGCGGCCCTCGGGCGGGTCGATGTTGCCCATGAGCCAGTGGACGATGGCGAAGGATTCACGCAGGCTGGCGAGGTTGTGCAGCAGCATGATGAGCGAGGTGACGATGCCGTTGACCATGACGCCGCCGAGCAGCAGCGTGAAGGAAGACATGCGGCGACCCTCGCTGGCGACGGCGAGAACGATGAGCAGAGTGAGAGCCGCGCCGGCCATGGAAGCGCCCCACAGGCCCGGCAGGCCGGCCACGGTGTGCAGGCCGAAACAGATGGCGACGACGGCGCCGAGCGATGCGCCGCCGGAGACGCCGAGGGTGTAGGGCGTGGCCAGCGGGTCGCGCAACAGAGATTGGAAAAGACAGCCGGCGATGGAGAGCGCGCCGCCGCACAGCAGCGAGAGGAGGACGCGCGGCAGGCGGACACCGAAGAACATGCGGTTGTCGGGCCACTGGCCGGCGAAGGCGCGGCGCAGGCTCAGGTGGGAGGGGCCGAAGAGCGGGCACAGCAGCAGGCACAGCAGAGCGGCGGCCGTGCCGAGGGCCAGGACGATGGCCAGGCGGCGGGGGGTGACGACATGGGCCTCGGTGGGATGCATGACTTAAGCGCGCGGGGCGCGCGCGGAGGATGTCGTCAACAACCGGCTAGGCGTCATAAGCAATAAACGGGCGGCCGTCGGCGCGTTGCACCCACTCGGCGCGGACGTTGAAGACCGCGCCAATCCGGTCAGTGGAGAGCGCGTCGCAGGGACCAGCATCGGCGAAGACGCGGCCCTTCTGGAGCACAACAATACGATCGGAATAGGCGGCGGCGAGGTTGAGATCGTGAGTTGCGGCGATGACCAGAATGCCGCCCTCGCTGAGCCGCCGCAGGAGCGAGTAGATGGCGAACTGATGGGAGAGGTCGAGGAATGTGGTCGGCTCATCGAGCAGCAGGACCTGGGGCTCCTGAGCGAGAGCCGAGGCAAGCACGACGCGCTGGCGTTCTCCGCCGCTGAGGGCGCGGAAATCGCGGTGCGCGAACTCGCCCATGTCGGTGAGTTCCATGGCGTGACGGGCGGCCTCGCGGTCGCGACTGGATTCGAAGAAGCCGCCGGCATGGGGCGTGCGACCCATGTAGACGACCTCCTGGGCGGAGAAAGGAAAATCGAGGCGCAGGCTCTGCGGCACGAAGGCGACCTTGCGGGCGAAATCGCGCCGGCGCCAGCGGGGCGACTCAGTGCCGTAGAGGCGGCAGGAGCCGGTGTAGCCGGGCCGCAGACCGGCCATGATGCCGAGAAGGGTGGACTTGCCGGCGCCGTTGGGACCGGCCAGGGCGACCATCTGCGGAGTCTCGAAGCGCAGGTTGATGCCGGCGAGCACGGGCGAGTCGCCATAGCACATGCCGACGGAAACTGTTTCGAGAATCGGCGTCATGTGGGCCGAACCTCCGGCCGCGGCGAAGCCTCCGGGTGGATCAAGCCGAACAGCGCGCGGGCGGCCTCGGCCATGCGCGGGCCGGGGCGTACGAAGACGTCGGAAGCGATGACCTGAACGCGCCGGCTGCTCACGGCGCGCAGCCGCGGATAGGCCGCCCAGAGGGCCAGGATCTGCTCCGGCGGCTGGCCGGGACGCCCTTCAGCGTGAGCGAAGTCGCCCATGTCGAGGATCACCTCGGGGTCGCGCGTGAGAATCTGCTCGAGCGAGACATTCGGATACTGCATGGGCGAGGAGGCCAGAACATTGGAGGCGCCCGCGAGTGTCAGCAATTCGTCGATGAAGGTTCCCGGGCCGGCGCCAACCATGCCCTGGAGCGTGCCGGGCGCGCGTCCCACCAGGAACAGGACGCTGCGGCGCGGGCGGGAGGCGGCGAGGCGGCGGACGGAGTCGAGTTGCGCGCGCAAGCCGGTGGTGAGCCGGGCGGCCTGGGCGTCGCGGCCGGTCAACTGGCCGATGCGCAGGAGCGAAGCGAGGATGCCGGCGACCGAATCCTGATCGAGTTCCTCGGCGCGCAGCCCCAGGGATCGCAGTTTCGCGGTGACGCCGATGGGGTTCTTGATGACCAGGACGAGATCGGGACGCAGCGCGAGGATGCGTTCGAGATCGGGATCGAGGAAGGTCCCGATCTTGGGCTTGGCGCGGGCGTCGGCGGGGTAGGTGCAGTAAGTGGTGTCGCCGACCACGCTGGGGCCGAGGCCGAGGGCGTAGAGCATCTCCGTGATGCTGGGGGCGGTGGAGACGATGCGGCTGGGGGGCGAGGCCGCGAGGAGCATAGCCAAGAGAAACGGCAGCAACGCTAAGCGGCGCAAAA
>JBEKHU010000505.1:0-3627 GCA_050012115.1 Bryobacteraceae bacterium
CCCGCATGGATCGAAGCCGGCTCCCGTGCGCTTGCAAAGTGACTCCCGCTGCAAAGCCGCTGGGGCACTCACCGAGCCATTGCGCCCCAGGAACACGGTGCGATCGCCGGTGTTTGAAGAGGGCTCCGGTGTCATGGCCGCGAAGGCCACCCGCCCCCCATGTTCCAGATGATAAGGATTGCTCGCAAACAACGCTTTCGCACTCTCATCCCAGGAGGACGTAATGTGCATCTGCGTCTCCTCACGGTCCGTGCCGAGCACGAACTCCGAATATGAGGTCACCGACAGACGCCGCCTTTGCGAGGATCTATTCTTGACCCGCAGACGCTGTACGCGAACCGGATCGGCTCTCTCGCTGTGTACCGGCACGAAAGTCATCAGCGTTTGTTCCAGCCCATGACTGTTGTGTTCGATTTCGGTGTATCCCTGCCCGTGCCGGGCACGATACGCATCGAGTTCGCGCACCGGCAGCGGCGTGGGCGTCCAAAAGACTCCGCTATCTTCATCGCGAATATAGATGGCCTCGGCGGAAGGATCCGAAACCGGATCGTTACTCCAAGGCGTCAAACGGTTCGACTGGCTATCGCCGTACCAGCAGCACCCTGAACCGGCTTCGCTCATCAGGGCTCCGAACACCGGGTTCGCCATCACGTTTATCCAGGGTAGCGGCGTCGAAACATTCGGGCCCAGGTAGATCGCATACTCGCGCCCGTCCGCCGTAAATCCCCCCACACCGTTGAAGTACGGAAGCTCCAAAAATGGCAAGGGCTCGGAGGGCTGTTCCTCACCTTGCTGGATCTGCAACGGCGGCGGCAGAAAAATCCCCTCCGGAGGACTACTGAGCTGCTTCGCCAGCGTTCCGCGCACCCCGCCCATGGTCGCCTGCGCGACGGTGAGAATCAGATTAAGATCCTCCTCGGATATCTGATCCGCCTTAAGCAGGAACGCGCCCCCGGGCTGCTGCACTCCGGTGTGCAACGAGTGCGCTTCCACCAGGCGGAGCAACTCCTGATGGAGAGGCTGCTCATAGCTGGCCGGCTCGCGGTTGATAATCACCAGATCCGCTTTGAGGCCGCGCAGCCGCCAGTAAGTATGCGCAACCAGCAACTCGCGCACCAGACCAAGACCTTGCGAATCGCGAACCCATACCACCACCAGCGGCAAGTCGCCAGAGATGCCATGAGCCCAGAGCGTCGACTGTGTTTGCACATTCCGGCGCAGCCGTTCCGCCGACGCCCGCAACCGGATGTTCGGATACAGGAGGTGGCTGGCGAGTTCGGTAAAACGCATCGCCGCGTCGCTCTGAATACCGAGATAGCGGTATTCGAGCTGCGCGTGCGACCAGGCCAGTTCGAATGCGCGGCTGCAGACGTCGGGATCGCGGTACTTGATGATCAGACGCATCAGCTCCTCGCGCGATCCTGCGGCGACCGTGACCAGCGTGATCTGCGCCCGCTGCCTCGGTTCAAGCGAAACGCGTTGTCGCATGACGAACACCGGATCAAGCACGTAGCCATCGGTTTGGTTCAGCGCCAGGATCGGGTCGTGCCAGGTGCGTCCCCGCCCGAGGCAACGCGCGCGGTCCGTCTCGTACTCGAACGAGCTCTCACCCTCTGGGTTTTCAATCATCAACTGTGCAACCCAGATCGGCGTTTCATCGGAAGACCGCAGCCGGCGCCATGCCAGTAGCGCGTGCAGATCGGCCCGCGCCTCGGTCTGGATAAACAGCTTGTTAAAGGCTGGATGCGCACGGTCCGCGACATGCGGCGCAAGGCTCAATTCAGCGGCGCTGGTCAACTCGAGTGTCCGCGCTCGCGAACCCTCATTGACGAGCGTGATACGGCGAATCTCCGCATCGTCTTCCGGCGACACCGTCACTTCCAGATGGCTCTCGATCCCCAGCCTGCGGCGGCGGAACTCGGCGCGGTCGCCGCTGAAGGTCGCCGTGTAGCGGGGGTCTTTCGCGTTTAAGGGCTGGTGCGTCACGGACCAAAGCGTGTCGCTTTCTGCTTCGCGAAGATAAAAAAACGTCCCCCAATTGTCGCGCGTGGTGTCCGAGCGCCAACGCGTGATGTCGAACTCGCCCCACCGGCTGTAGCCCGCGCCCGTGTTGGTGATCATTAGCGCATATCGGCCGTTGCCGAGCAGTTGAACACGGGGGATCGGAGTGTCTTCATCGAACACCCGGTATTCAGGCGCCGATGGCCCGGAGACCAGCCGCATGGCTACCTGATCCGATGGACGGTGAACGAGCATCGAAGGCACAGGCGGTATGCGCTCGAACAGCAGCGGCTCCACGGCCTTGATTCGGCGATCGGCATGAAAGCGCTGCCGCAGGATGCCGCGGTTGAGCACGTTATTCAGGGCCATGAGGCTCATTCCCTGGTGGTGAGCCATGTATGCGTAAACGATGACTCCCTTCCCGCCTCGCCGCTCCTCCTGACGCGTGTAGTCCAGCGATTCATAGAACCCCATGCAGCCGTACATACCGGCCTTCACCAGACGCTTCAGGTTCTTGACCGATTCCGCCGGGTCCACTAGCAAAGCCAGCGCGGTGGCATAGGGCGCTACCACTAGATCCTCCCCCAGCCCCCGTTTCAGGCCGAGCGATGGAACGCCGAAAGCTCCATACTGGTAAACCTTGTGCGAATCGAGAGCGCTGTAGGCACATTCGGAGATTCCCCAAGGCACCCCCCGATCCTTGGTGTACTCAATCTGGCGCCTTACCGCCACGGCGCAAGCGTTCTCCAGCAAGGAGTTTCGGAAACTGCGCGTGAACAGGAGCGGCATCAGGTACTCAAACATCGTGCCGCTCCAGGAAAGCAGAACCTGGCCGTTCGCCGACGTGTAGGGCCGTCCGAGCGCCAGCCAGTGCTCCGCGGGTACGTCGCCCTTGGCAATCGCCACCAAACTGGCAAGACGCGCTTCGCTCGCCAGCAGATCGTAGTGAGCGGTTAAGTTCAGCGGGCCGCCTACCTGGTATCCAATGGCAAATAGACGCCGCTGAGCGTCGTACAAGAAATGCATATCCACGCCGTCAGCGAGGGCTTCGCTCATTTCTCCGAGATGTCCGGATCGGTCGAGCAAATCTGCCGACGCTCCACTGGCCCTCTCGTACTCAGCCCGGACGTCTGCAATCCAGGCGGTGAGGTTCGCCGATAGCCCGTCTTTGTTCCTGGCCTCCTGCAAGATCTCGCTAAGCAGGCCGGCTTCTCCGCGAGCCACGGCGCCCCAGGAAGGCAACTCGCGCAGCAGCCTGTGGCGCGCCGCAATCGCGCTATCTCCGAGAGGCTGCAGGAACTCGTCAGGTGGAGCGGCCAGAACGTCCAGCCAGTGCAAATAATGGTCGGCGTGTTGAATCCAGCTCTCTATTTGCTGCTCCAGCCGCGTAAACCAGTAAGCGCGCTCCTCGGCCGGCGAGACGCTCCAACGCAGGCACTCGGTCAGCTTGCGTGCGGGCTCGGCGGCCAGGCGGATGCGCTCCAGAATGTCGATGCCCGCAGATTCTTCCTCGAACAGTCCCCGCAACACAGCTAGAGGAACACCGGTACTGTGATCCGACGGGAGTCGCTCCGTAATGACCGCTAACGTATCGGCCAAGCCGCGCAGTGCGCGCGCGTCCAATTG
>JBEKHU010000506.1:0-3613 GCA_050012115.1 Bryobacteraceae bacterium
AGTTTCGGCACCTTCAAGTTCCCGGAAACCTACATCATCACCCCCGACGGGCGGGTGGTGGACAAGATCATTTCCGACCAGGACTGGATGAGCCCGGCAGCCCTCGACGCCCTGCGCGCGTATCTGTAGACTTCGCCGCGACCGTCAAAAGGACCGTGATTGCACCGCAAAAACACCGTAATTTCACGGTGAAAACACGCTGTTTTGACGGTGCGGACGCGACTATTCGCTCTCGGCAGCGCGGGTGAGTTCCGGGGCCTGGATGGCGCGCACGGCGCGGTCCACCTGGGCCGGCTCGGGCATCTCGCGCGCGCCGGCGGCCTGCAACTCGCGGAATCGGCGCGTCGTCACGAGCACGCGGCTTTCCAGCGTGCCGACCGCGTCATTGTAGGTCCGGACGGCCTTGTCCAATGCCTCCCCGACGCCGCTGAAATGACCGGCCAGGACCGCGATGCGGTCGTAGAGTTCCTTGCCCAGGTCGCAGATCTGCTGGGCGTTTTCCTCGACCGACTCCTGCCGCCAGCCGTAGGCCACGGCCTTCAGCAGGGCAATCAGCGTGGCCGGGGTGGCGATCAGCACCTTGCGCTCGACGCCGTATTCGAGCAGGCTGGCGTCCTTCTCGAAGGCCGCGCCCAGAAAGGGATCGCCCGGCAGGAAGGCGACGACGAAGTCGGGCGTCTTGTCGAACTGCTCGAAGTAGTTTTTTGAGCCAAGACGCGTGATGTGGTCCTTCACCTGCCGCGCGTGGTCCAGCAGGCAGGCCGCGCGCGCGGCGTCGTCGGGCGCTTCGAGGGAGTCGAGGTAGGACTTGAGGGAGACCTTGGCGTCGACCACGATCACGCGCCCGCCGGGCAGGCGCACGATCAGGTCGGGGCGTAGCCGCCCGCCTTCGGCATCCACCGAAACCTGTTCGTCGAAGTCGCAATGCTCCGTCATGCCGGCCATCTCGACCACGCGCCGCAGCGTGATTTCGCCCCAGCGGCCGCGGGTCTGCGGGGCGCGCAGGGCGCGCACCAGTTGCGCGGTTTCGGTCTGCAGCTGGAGCTGCGACTCGCCCAGGGACTTCACCTGTTGCATCAGCCCGGCGTAGGCCCCGGCGCGCTCCTTTTCCATCTCGCCGATGCGGCGGTCCACTTTGTCGAGCGACTCGCGGATCGGCTGAACCAGCGTCTCCACGGCGGCCTTGTGCTGGGCCAGCTCGCCGCTGGCTTCTTTCTGCGTGGTTTCCAGCACCGCTTTCGCCAGGTCGAGGAAGCTGCGGTTGTTGGCGTTGAGGGCGTCCGAGGCCAGCGCCTTGAAGCTATCGCTCAGGTGCTGCCGCGCCAGTTCGACTTCCTTCAGCTTCTCCTCCTGGGCGCGGTCCCTATCGGCCAATTGCGCTCGCAGCGCCGCGGACTCGCGCTCGGCGGCGAGGGAGCCGGCCGAACCGAACAGCCAGCCAGCGAGTACCCACAGGGCCAGGCCAGCCAGCAAACAGGCGACATAGATGAGGTACTGCATTGCGTATCCATCAATACCAAAGCGGGCGGGGAAAGGGAAGTATCGTAGTCGCGCCGGAGGCTCCATGCGTGAGCAAAGGGAGCTTGTTGCGGCTCCGAAAAGGGTCCCTGTTTCAAAGCCGGGCGGCGCTCGCTCCAAAACGAAAAAGTGCCAAAAATTAGCACGTCTTGAACGAAGAATCAATAGGTTACGAGGGAAAACGTGCCAATTGTTGGCATTCAGCCACCGGGGCCACGCTCGATCCGTGGCTTCAAAACGCGCGCGTTCGCGCCCCGCGGCAGGCCGCTGACGGGAGGCGACGAGATGGTCGCAGACGGCGAGCGGATGAACGGGGTTTGAGGATACGGTCGCGGGTTTGTCGCGGATTTCTGTCCCGGGTTTCTCCGGTTCCTGCGTACCCGCAGGAACCGGAGTTGGCCCTTCGTGGACCTCCGAAGTGTTCGGCATAAGAAACACAAGATAAACAGATCTTTTTATAGGAATCTGGTGTACGATCATTGCGTGAAGGTGGCCAGGAGCCCAAACGGGGATCCTGGCTAAGTAGTAACTGGTTGGAACGTTTTCGGGCGCAGACCGGAGTTCGCGTCGGCACCCTGAAGCACGCGCCACCGTCACCTTCGAAACGGCGGACCCTTCAGAGCGCCGCCGCGGGCGTCAGCCTGCGGCTACCTACACGAGACGCCCACGTTCTTGTAACGCCCCGCGCGTAGCAGTATTCACCACGCCAAAAAGGGTCTGGTTGCTGAAGAACAACCCAGTTTGATGAGGTCCTCCTTATGCGTTCGTTATCGGCACTCTCGCTTGTCCTTGCCTTGGGCGCCTGCGCTTTCGGCCTACCCATTTCACCCCTGGTCATCAAAGTCAGCCACTCTGGCAACTTCCTGCAAGGCCAGACCAATGCGTTCTATCTCATCCGGGTGAGCAATCCCGGCCCCACCACGTCAACCGGCACGGTGATGGTGACCGACCAGGCCCAATCGGGGCTGAAGATCACGTCGCTGAGCGGCTACGGCTGGAACTGTTCCAACGTCGCGTGCTGGCGCAGCGACAGCCTGGCGGCGGGCGCGAGTTATCCGGCCATCATGGCGCTGGCCACGGTGGACGCCAATGCGCCGCCCCAGTTTACTCACACGGCAACGGTTCACGTAGACAGCACGCGGTACGTCACCGCCAGCGATGTTACTGCAATTGAGACGAACGGTTATCCGATCGCCTGGGGAACCAACTACTACGGGCAGATGTCGGTGCCCGCCGGATTGACGAACGTGGTGGCCGTATCCGCCGGCGGGGACCATAGTCTGGCGTTGAAGAGCGACGGAACGGTCGTCGCCTGGGGTGAGGATTGGTACGGCCAAACCGACGTGCCCAAGGGCTTGAAGAATGTAGTGGCCGTCTCCGCCGGCGGGGGACAGAATCTGGCATTGACGAGCGACGGAACCGTCGTCTCCTGGGGCGCTAACGCTGACCGCCTAAGAAGCCTGCCTTTGAGCGTGACGAAATGTGCGACTGGCTACTACTGCTCACCGAACCGCGGCCACGTGGTGGCCATCGCCGCCGGCGGGGCACATAGTCTGGCATTGAAGGGTGACGGCACCGTCGTCGCCTGGGGCCAGAACTATTATGGTGAAACCAACGTGCCTGCGGGTTTGAAGAACGTCGTCGCCATCGCCGCCGGCGCTTACCACAGCATGGCTTTGAAGAGCGACGGAACCGTGGTCGACTGGCCCGGTAACAGCGTGCCCGCGGGTTTGACGAATGTGGTGGCCACCGCTGAAGGCTGGTCCCATAATCTTGCTTTGAAGAGCAACGGAACCGTCGTTGCGTGGGGCGATGACTCTTACGGTCAGACCAAAGTGCCCGCGGGCTTGACGAATGTGGTGGCCGTCGCCGCCGGCGATTGGAATAGTCTGGCGTTGAAAAGCGACGGAACCGTCGTTTCCTGGGGCAGAGACGATGCAGCCCAATCCACCGTGCCTGACGGTTTGGCGAGTGTCTTCGCCATCGCCGGCGGCGGGGCCTACAGTCTCGCAGTGACCTCATCCCCCACCAGCTACATTCCAGTCACATTCACGGCCACCCCTTGCCTTCCCTTCGAGGTGGACGGGAAGACGTA
>JBEKHU010000507.1:0-3607 GCA_050012115.1 Bryobacteraceae bacterium
CTCGCCGGATTCGAACCTGGTGGGCGCGCCCGACTTCACCCTGACCCTGACCGGCGGAGGCTTCGAATCGGATTCGCGGGTTGTGTGGAACAGCACAACCTTGGCGATCATCAACGCCAGCGCGACGCAATTGACGGCCACGGTGCCGGCCAGCCTGCTCACGCTCCCGGGAGTGGCCACCGTCGAGGTGAGCAACCCCACATCCAATCCCGGAGTCTCCCAAGGCATCGTTTTCCAGATCCTCTCCCCTCCCCCGCCGGAGCTCCGACCGACGCTGGTCCTGGATCAGACCCACCCTGTGTCCAACACCCAGGTGAAGGTGAGCGTGACGTTTGACCAGAATGCGCCCGCCGGCGGCGTGACTGGCGGACTCCTGACGCTTTCCTTTACCCCGGCCGCAAACCTGGCCGACGATCCGTCCGTCTTCCTCGACGGCAATCTGCAGCAGACCCGCGCGCAGCCGTTTACAGTCCCCGCCGGCAGCAACGTCGCCGCCTTCGGCTCTCAGAACTTCGTCATGCTCAACACAGGCACCACGGCCGGCACGTTCACCCTGAAAGCCGCGCTGGGTGACAAGTCGGCGCAGTGGGGACCGTATGCGATCGCGCCCGCCGCCCCTGTGATCACTTCCTCCACGCTGGGCGCCGCCGCTGGCGGCCTGCAGCTCACCTTCGAGGGTTTCGACACCTCGCAGTCCACCTCCGGCCTGACGTTCGAGTTCTACGCCAAGGACGGATCGGTGGTCTCGCCCGGCCTCATCACCATGAACAGCGGCGACCTGACGAAGAACTTCAGCCAGTATTACCAGGCCAACACGCTGCTCGCCGGCAAGTTCCAGGTCACGGCGACATTCCCTGTCACGGGCGACGTCACGGCCATCGCCAAGGCCAACGTCACGCTGAGCAATCCATCCGGCACGGCCAGCGCCACCGTGGCGGATCACTCGGCCAGATGTTTCATGACCCTCGTAACGAGGCCCGATGAGAGGGTGGCAGCTACCAGGCGCGTGAAGGGAGCCGCCCGGAGGCGTGCATTACCGGTACGTCGAGGACGGCGACTGAGCGCAACGCAGTAGATGCGGCCCTATCGCGCGCCGCGGGATCCCCCGTTACACTGGGGGCGTGAAGCAGCCCGTAGCTCTCTCGATTGCCGGCTCCGACCCCAGCGGCGGGGCCGGCATCCAGGCCGACCTCAAGACCTTCCACCAATTCGGCCTCTACGGCGAGGCGGTCATCACGCTGCTGACCGTGCAGAACACCCGCGCCGTCACGCGCGTCGAACTCCTCGATCCCGATCTCGTCGAGCAGCAGGTGCGTGCCGTGCTGGAGGACATTCCTCCCGCCGCCATTAAGACCGGCGCCTTGGGCCGCGCGACCGTCGTTCTCCGCCTGGCCTGGCTCGCGCCGCTGTTTCGTTGCCCCCTGGTCGTCGATCCCATCCTGCTCAGCACGCTCGGCGCTCCGCTCCTGGCCGAGGAGGCCCGCACGGCGCTCCTCGAATACCTGCTGCCCCGCGCTACATTGATCACGCCCAATCTCCAGGAGGCCGCCGCGCTCACCGGCCTGCCCGTTGCCAACGTGCAGTCGATGCGCGAAGCCGCGCGGCGCCTGGGCGAGCGAACCGGCGCAGCGGTTCTAGTGAAAGGCGGCCACCTGGAGGGCGACGCCGTCGATATCCTCTGGGATGGCGTCTCCTTTCGCGAGTACCGCGCGCCGCGGGTGGAGACCGTCCACACGCACGGGACCGGCTGCACTTACTCTGCCGCCATCACGGCGCTGCTCGCGCTGGCTCACCCGCTGCCCGAGGCCGTGGCCCGCGCCAAGGCCTTCATCACGGAGGCGATTCGCACCAGTCCCGGACTCGGAGGCGGAAGCGGCCCGGTGAACCATCACGCCCGGCCTCTACAATGAAAATGTGGAGTTTCTGCCCGTAGACGAACAACTGGCCTACCTGAGGAAGGGCTTCGCGGAGATCATCCGCGAAGAGGAGTTGCACGAGCGCCTCGAAGCCTCCCGCCGCGACGGACGCCCGCTGCGCGTGAAGACGGGCTTCGACCCAACCGCGCCCGACTTGCATCTCGGCCACACCGTGCTCCTCCGCAAGATGAAGCACTTCCAGGACCTGGGCCACACCGTCATCTTCCTGATCGGCGACGGCACCGGCCTCATCGGCGACCCGACCGGGCGCAACCTGACGCGCCCGCCGATGACGCCCGAAGAGATCGCCCAGAATGCCGAGACCTACAAGGAACAGGTGTTCAAGATCCTCGACAAAGCGAAGACCGAGATCCGCTTCAACAACGAGTGGCTCGCCCGGCTTTCGTTCGCCGATCTCATCCGCCTGGCTTCCAAATACACGGTCGCCCGCATCCTCGAGCGCGACGACTTTGCCAAGCGCTACCGCGAAGGCATTCCGATCTCGATCCACGAATTCATGTACCCGCTGGCGCAGGCCTACGACTCCGTCGCACTCGCCGCTGACGTCGAACTCGGCGGCACCGACCAGAAGTTCAACCTGCTGGTCGGCCGCGAGATTCAGCGCGATTACGGCCAGCCGCCGCAGATCGTAGCCACGGTGCCGCTGCTCGAAGGGCTCGACGGCGTCGAGAAGATGTCGAAGTCCAAGGGCAACTACGTCGGCATCTACGAGCCGCCCGACGTCATGATGATGAAGCTCATGACGATCAGCGACTCGCTGATGTGGCGCTACTTCGAATTGCTCACCGACCTGAGGATGGAGGAGATCGCGGCCCTCAAGACGAGCGGGACTAATCCGCGCGACATCAAGCTCGATTTGGCGAAGCGCATCATCAAGGACTTTCATTCCGACGAGGCTGCCCGCGAAGCCGCCGGCTTGTGGCTCGCCGTGGTCAGCCGAGGTGAAATCCCTCCCCTTCCCACGGCCATTCAGGTGACGGATCCTCGCGTCAACAAGATCCTCTTGCAGACGGGCGCGGCGAGTTCCGGCGCTGAGGCTGACCGTTTGATCAAGAGCCGCGCCGTGTCATTCTCCTCGAAATGGGATGAGAGGGCAGACGGAGTAGTTGAAATCACATCGGCCAACTTCGAGATCGTGACGAACCCGGCCCTGCGGCTTAACCCCGGCACGTACATCATCCGCGCCGGCAAGCGGTGGAAGAAAGTGACCGTTTGAGCGCATGCTGTCCCCGGGCGACACCCTGCGTCTGAGCTTCGGCGCGCTCGGCTCCCACCGCCTGCGCTCCGTGCTGACGACGCTCGGTTTGGCCATGGGCGTGGCCACTCTGATCACCGTGGTGACGCTCATTCAGGGCGCCAACCTGTTCGTCGAAACGAAGATCGCCAACCTCGGCACCGACGTCTTCCAGGTGGCTCGCACGCCCTTCGCCACCACCGACTTTCAGGTGATCGTCAAAGCCCTGAAGTACAAGAAGATCACCAGCGATGACTACATCGCGGTCCAGGACTCCTGCCGCGATTGCCGAATGACCGGCGCCACCGCCACCGCCACGACGCATGCCCGCCTCGGCGATCAGGATCTCGCCGACGTCAACCTGATCGGCCAGACGCAGAACATGGAGGACATCGACACGCGTACGGTCGAGGGAGGACGCTACTTCTCGCCCGTC
>JBEKHU010000508.1:0-3584 GCA_050012115.1 Bryobacteraceae bacterium
TTCCAAGACGGCTTCCTTCAAACGGCTGTATCGAAAGCGACCCGGCGATCCACGCTCGCCCATCCCCGAGAGACAATCGCGCCGGGCCGCTCCCGATACAGCACTAACGTTTACCGGCCACTGGCACATTCTGCCGGCGCGCCGTAATGCGCTCGCTATCCGAGTCTGCACGCGCACCTTCCGTGTGTGCGCGCCGGCCATTGATGCCGCCGGCACCCGTGTTTTCGCCAGGCGACATGGAACGGGGTGGAAATGCCAGCGCGCCGTGGAGCACGCACAAGCCTCTTGGACACCGGCGAATTAGGGCTGCAGCCCCGCCTCACCGGTCGCGCTCGATGCGGTAGATCTGAGAGCTGGATAGGTCTTTCAGCACGACCGGCTCTTTATCCGGCGTCCAGAAGGCGCCCGCTGCCCTCACGCCGGTGATAGGGAATTCTGACAGCTTATGAACCTCCTCCAGCTTCCCGGTCGCGACCTCGATCCGCACCAGCCGCGCCTCCGGCACGGGTTCCGTGAAGTACACGGACCGGCTATCCCTCGACCAGTCGTCGAACCCTGTGTGGCTCGGCTGAAGGAGACCCCATTTCTGAGTCGCAAAGCTGTAGACGTAGGGCCACATCTTATCGCAGCTCAGCGCCACCAGCCATTTGCCGTCCGGCGACCAGCGCGCCGCGAACAGGTTCTCCGAACCCGGCACGGCCTCCACCGCCCCGGTTTCCAGGTTCACGATCGAAACGTGCCGCTCCTCCTTCGTGCCCTCCACGTTGACGGGAGCAAAGACGAGTCGTTTCCCGTCGTGCGACCAGTCTGGAGCGTGGGCTGGCCCCGGCACGCCCGGCACCGGCTCCGGCTTCCCGCCGCTGGCGGGGATCGTATAAATGTGGAACGGGTGAGAAGCGTCCCCCATGCCGGTCGCGCTTCGGTCCTTGGCCGCGAAGGCGATGCGGGTTCCGTCCGGCGACCAGCGCGGATTGCAGATGAGAAGGCCATCCTCCAGCACCTGCTTGCTGCTGCCGTCCCGCCTGCACTTCCACAACCCTCCCTTCGGCCAGGTGACATAGACGATCCATTGCCCGTCGGGCGAGTAGTTGAAGCAATCGGCGGCCAGCCCTCCCAGGAACGGCTCCCAGATGTTGGTCTTGCGATCCAGCTTCATGGCCGTGGCCTGCGAGATCGAGCCTGTGCTATAGACAGCCAGCGGATTAGCCGGATCCTCATTCGGAATACTGAACTGGATGGGACTCGAAGTGAGGCGAGCAGGCACAGGCCGGCGCACCCAGCCCAGCCAGCCGCGGGCGCGCTGCAGGTAGATATCGCCCTTGGAAACGAAGTACAACCGCTGGCCGTCGGGCGACCATTGTGCCGCGTATTGTTCCCCCACGAATTCTGGGATGAGCGGCCGCGGTCCGGCCCCATCGGCCCGTACTTCCCAGACTTTGAAGAGACCTCCCACTCTTCGAAGGAACCCGATCCGGTCTCCTGCCGGATGCCAGAACGTGCCGAAATTAAAGTCCTCCACTCGCGCCAGGAGCCGCTCCGCACCCCTGTCCACCGGCCTGACAAACAGGCCCTCCCTACGGCTGAAGAGCAGCGTCTCCAGGTCCGGCGAGATCGAGACGCCTTGGTCGTCGCGAACATTGTAGTGGCCAATCGCCCTCGCGCTGCTGCCTTCGAAGCCCGTCAGCCACAGGTCAGCCTCAAAGGCGACCGGCCGACACATCAGGAACAGGCGCTGGTGAGCGTAGCTGACGTCCAAGAGAGAGATGCCCCACCCCGCCGACTCGCAGGGCGCCGGCTCCCGTCGGGCTTCGCCGCCGGCCGCCGGCACCGACCAGAGTTCCGCCTTGTCGGCGTCCTTTCCCAACCCTTCGGCCGAGTAAATAACTCTGCCGCCGCTCACCGCCAGCCGGCTCCCCTTGTACCGCGCATCTTCCGTGATCGGCGTCACCCGGACCACGGGCTGAGGCGGCGGCCACAGGCCGGTGATGAGAACCAGCACCACTACTGCGGCCACTCCTCCCATCCAGACCCAGCGTCTGCGTTTCCTCACTGACGGCGGCGCCATCGCAGGGGCGGCGGGCGCCGCCGGGTCCGCCGTCTCCAGCGCCACTGCCGGTCGCACCACCTCCACCGGCGCGATGAACCGGTAGCCCTTCCGCGGCAGCGTCTCGATGTACCGCGGACTGTCGGCCGAGTCACCCAGCGCCTGCCGCAGCCGCTGCACGGCCATGTTGATCCCGTGCTCGAATTCGACGAAGGTGTCGGCCGGCCACAGCGCCTGCTGCAACTCCTCGCGCGTGACGAGTTCGCCCCGGCGGCGCAACAGGATGGCCAGGATCTGAAAGGGCTGGTCCTGAAGCGGGACCCTGCGTCCGCGCTTGCGCAGTTCTCCGCTGGCGAGGTCGGCCTCGAAGATGCCGAAACGGACTACGGTCGGAACCGCGGAGGTGGGTTCCACGCGACTACCCTGCGCTGGAGTCGAGTATAGCACCGATCCGGCCTCAGACAAGCGCGTGCGATGAAAAAGTAACCTACTCTGAATCAACTACTTGCGAGGATAGATCCGCCGTCCGGCGGCGGGGCGAAGATGTGATTGTCATGTGCGCCGCAGCGCATCGCTTGTGACCTCGCGATAGCGAATGCTTGGTCTCGCCATGGAGGCGAGATCAATGAACAAGCTATTCGCAAGTTGGTTCCTGTTGGGCCTGGCCGCCGCGCTCCCCGCCCAGCCGCCCGCGCCCGAGCCGAGAATCCAGGTCTCCATCTACAACCAGGCCGGCGTGCATGCCGCCACCCTTGATCGCGCCCTGCGCGAAGCCGCCCGCATCTACCGGCGCGTCGGCCTCGAACTGAACTGGGTGGACTGCCCCCTCACCCCCGACGGCCCGGCCCGCGTCCCCTCCTGCTACGCCGACCTCGCGCCGGACCGTCTGGCCCTGCGCGTCCTGCCGGGGAAGATGAGCGCCCATGCCGGGTCGTCCGGGACCGTCTACGGCGTGGCGCTCCTCCCGCAGGACGGCGGCTTCGGAATGGTCGCCCAGATCTGCGCCGAGTGCTGCGCCCGTCTCGCCAAGGGCGATCCCGCGCGCGAAGCGGCCTTCCTCGGCTACGTGATGGCCCACGAGCTGGGCCACCTCCTGCTCGGCGATCCCGGCCATACCCTGGCCGGCCTGATGCACATCCCCTGGACCCGCGAGGAACAGACCAGGATCTCCCAGGGCACGCTCCTGTTCACCTCCGAGCAAGCCGCCAAAATGCGCCGCAACGCCGCCGCCCGGCTGCAGGCGGAAGCGCCGGTGCTGACGGCGGGGAAGTAACAGCTCACACGCTCCTTCAACCGATGGATCTCTCCTGACGCCTAAGGGTTTGCCAACGCGGTCCACTTGGGCCTGACGGGTCAGTGGACGTTAAGTGACGTTTACGGACAAGTGGCTCAGGGGAGCCGACCGCAGGCGTCGAATGTCCGGTAACGCCGTTTGAACTAAGCCTGGGCGGCAGACGCTTCGCGTGCTGATGGCTGACGGGTTGGTCGTGGCAGGGGATATGTTCGGGTCACAAGGAGAAGCTTGTGACCCATTCACAAA
>JBEKHU010000509.1:0-3581 GCA_050012115.1 Bryobacteraceae bacterium
GGGCGTCCCCGCAAGGTCGAGTTTGGGCCCGCTTCCAACGGTTGCCGCTGTAGACTGGGTTCGTGATTCGTCTTGCCACAACTGTCGCCCTGGCGGTGCTCCTTGCAGCGGGAGCCGCATATCCTGCCTGGGCGCAGGTCCCAGACCAGCCGCCTGCCAATCGGCCCCAGCCCGCCGCCGCCATCGGAGCGGAATTGCACCAGTTGAAGCTCGATCCCGACGCGTGTTACCGCGTTCGGGATATTCCTCTGGATCGCACCGACATACGGTTCTTCTTCACGGACGGCTGGATGATATTTGCACGACCCGTCGCCGGCCGTCGCATCGCGGCCCTCTACACTGCGCGTGAGAGCACCGACGACGCCGAACTCCTGGTCCGCCCCTCCAACCGCAGCGAACGCGCGAGCCTGGCTCAAGCCGCTGGCGTTCCGAACCTGAACGAACATTTTCGAGCCGCTGTGTTCGTCTTCACGGATGGCGGGGGGGAAGAGCTGATTTCCGAAATCGAGCGCAGCGGGGCGAAGAAAAGCGAGGAGCGGGGATTGCTGTACGCCTCCGAGGCGGGGGAATCTGTCCGGAACCTCGCCACTAGCCTCGAAGTCCGCGTCGTGCAAGACCTCCTGACCAACGCCGCCAGCCGTGGCGAGGGGCTCAGCTTCGCAGCCATCGCCGGCAAGTCTCTCGGAAACTTCGATGTCGTCTTCGACCCGACCGTTTACGAGCAGGCGGTTGTTGGGAGAGTATCCTTCTTCGGGACCAGCCCCCGATTCGACGTTTGGACGAGTTTCCGGTCCAGAGCCAGCTTGCGCGCCGGAACACAGGTCCCAGCCGATTACAACCTGGAGAATTACCGCATCGAAGCGACGATCCAATCAGATCTTCATCTGTTCGCGGTGACGCGCATGACGCTCCGCGCGGGACAGAGACTCGCAGGGGTTGTCGGGCTCGACATTTCGCCGCGAATGAACCTCACCGAAGCCCGGGTGGACGGAAAGAGAGTCGAGATCTTTCGGCGCCAGTCGCTTCGCGAATCGCTAGCCGGCGGCGGAATCAACGATACCTTCCTCATCGGTCTGCCTTCCCCCGTGGAGGCGGGACACACTTGCGAGATCGAGATCCGGCACGACGGCGAAGTGATCCACAAGGCTGGAGACGGCGTCTTCTTTGTCGCGGATCGCGTGAGCTGGTATCCTTCCCGCGGCTTCCGGTTCTCGACCTACGACCTGACTTTCCGTTTGCCGAAGCAATACCTGCTGGCGGCTCCCGGAGATCCGATTGAGGAGAAAATCGAGGGTGACTGGCGCATCGTTCATCGGCGCAGCACGCAGCCCATCCGCATGGCCGGCTTCAACATCGGCAGCTACGAGCACGTCAGCGTCAAGCGCGGCGACTACGAAGTGGAGATGTACGCCAACACAAATGCGGAACCCTTCTTGCCCTCACGCAAGCCCACTGTCGCCTCAGCCCCGTCTTCACCCGATGGCCGGCCCGCATCGGGCCGGAAAACGGGCGTCGGCGAATCGCCCTCGAAAGCCTCTTCCAACCCCGCCACACGGATGGGAGCCGTAGGCGCGGAGATCGCAGAGGAATTCGAGTGGATGGCCTCCCAGTTCGGTCCGCCGCCACTGAAGAGGATCGCCGTCTCGCCCATTCCAGGCTTTTTCGGCCAAGGTTTCCCGGGGCTGATTTACCTTTCGACGGTCAGTTACCTGGAGGATGCGGCGCGGAAAACGCTCCTCAAGAGCGATTCATCCGCCGACGCTTTCTTCACTTCGATCATGCATGCGCATGAAGTGGCGCACCAGTGGTGGGGTAACCTCGTGTCCCCTGCTACCTACCACGATGAGTGGATCGCCGAGGGGTTGGCCAATTACACCGCGCTGCTTGTGCTCGAGCGCAAACGCGGGCCAAAGGCGCTGGAGGCTGTGCTCGATGAGTACCGGAGAGCCCTTCTTTCGCCTGGTTCGACGACCACAATCGACGCCAGCGGGCCGATCACATGGGGGGTCCGGCTCAGAGACGAAGGCAAGCTCGAGGTCTGGCGCTCAATTATCTACGGCAAGGGAACCTGGATCATCCACATGCTGCGGCGTCGCATGGGTGACGCCGCGTTCCTGCGCATGCTCTCCGAGTTGCGGAGACGGTACGAACTGCGCCTGGTTAGCACCGAGGAGTTCCGCGCCCTGGCCGCTGAATTCCTCCCACCACACGACCCGGATCCAGCGCTCGAAAGCTTCTTCGACACATGGGTCTACGGAACCGGCATCCCGATGCTGGAGATGTCCACCTCCATCCGCGGCAAAGCCCCGGCCGTCGCTCTCATCGTCACCGTACGGCAGAGCGGGGTCCCCGACGACTTCGTCGCCGAAGCGCCACTCGAAGTTCGTCCTGCCGGTGGCGGCAAGCCAATCGTGCGCTGGGTTCACACAAGCTCCGAACCGGCGGTCATTACCGTGAAGCTAAAGGCGCGCCCGCAAAAGGTGGAACTCGCGCCGGGCATGGCCTTGCTGATGAAGGGCAAGTGATCGCCATGACACATCCCAGGCTGCATTCCCCCTCGCGCCCGTCGCACGCGGCGCCACGATTCGAATGCCACGCCAACACAGCTTCGGCGGCTTTCCCGCACGCCGCGGCAGTGGATTGGTGAGACATGCAGTTGGCCGTCCTCGAACGCGAGATTCTCGGTTGTGAGCTCTGCCCGCGCCTGCGCGACTGGTGCGTGCAGGTCGCGCGCGTGAAGCGGCGCGCCTTTCGCGATGAAGAGTACTGGGGCCGCCCGGTGCCCGGCTTCGGCGACCCAGCGGCCCGGCTTCTGATCGTCGGTCTGGCGCCGGGCGCCCACGGCGCGAACCGCACGGGACGTGTCTTTACGGGGGACGCCTCGGGCGATCTGTTGTACCAGGTGCTGTATCGATCGGGTTTCGCCAGCCAGGCCGAAAGCCGCTGCCGAGACGACGGTCTCCGGCTCACCGGAGCCTGGATCACCGCCTCCGTTCGTTGCGCTCCGCCCGCAAACAAACCGGCCCCGCAGGAGATCGCCAATTGTCGCTCGTTCCTCGAGCGCGAACTGGCCCTGCTCACGCGTGTCCGCGTGGTCGTGGCGCTTGGCAGAGTCGCCTTTGACAACTGGCTCGCGATCCTCAGCAGCCGTGGCCTGGTCGACTCCCGCGCCGCCTTCCTCTTCGCCCACGGCGCGGAATGCTCAATCCCCGGCGCGCCGCTGCTTCTCGTGAGCTATCATCCGAGCCGCCAGAACACGCAGACCGGACGGCTGAGCGAAGACATGCTGCTCTCGGTTTTCCTGCGCGCCCGCGAAGCGATCGCTGCAGCCGCCGCGGTAACGTAGAGTACATGCTGACCCGCAGAGGATTCATCGCCACCACCGGCGCGGCCGCCGCCTTGACCGCCCGCGCGCAGAGCGAGCCCGCATTAAGAATCGGCGTGATGGACGGCGTGCTGCGGCTGTCTTCAAAGCCTGAGGCCGTGGCAAAGGCCCGCACGCTGGGTCTCGGCGGCGTCCAGGTCACCCTCGGACAGGATGCCGCGAAAACGCGCATGCTGCTCGAGGACACCGCGCTGCA
>JBEKHU010000510.1:0-3577 GCA_050012115.1 Bryobacteraceae bacterium
AGCGGCAACTGCAATGACGGGATAGCGCGATTCAGGCGTTGCGTGCGCGCTCAGTCGCTCCATCAGAACGTGAAACCCGGCGCCGTTTCAGCTGCTGGATCTGTTGGATTTGGAACATGTGGATGCAGTCGTGCGTTTGTCTTAGCGTCCGTGCTTGCGGCGCGGGATTTGAGGCCGCGTGGTCGGACGCGGAGTAATGCTCCGGCCCGAATCGGCGAACTGCACGCGTACAGCGGCTGGCGGCGAGCAGGGCAACGAGGCCGAGGGCCATCCCGTTGCAACTGGAGTCGTAACGACAACCGGGATGGGAAACCGGCCTCAACGTGAGATAGTCAAAATGAGACTACTCTTCGTAGGGCTTGTTGCGATGTTAGGCGCGGCAATAGCGCTGACGCTCTTGCACAAGTTCAGCCGCTTCTTCAGCGGATCGGATGATATTGAGGCCGTCCTGATATGGTTCGCGATTATCGCATGTCTCATGGTGATGGCGATGGAGGGCTTCTGGCGACGGGACGCTGACTTAACGGCCACGCCGGATTACCCGGATGTAGCGCGACTCATGGCGGAGGCGCAGAGAAGCGCGGAGGGAGAGCTGCTCGATTTGACGGCGGAGAGAGTCGGTGAGACAGAGCGATTCAACGCGGAGAGGGTCGAGGAAGTCGAGCGGCTAAGCGCGGCATCGAAGAGCGACGCGGGGCAATGACAGAGCCGGGCGACCCAATCGAAGAACCCAGGGACTCGGGACAGCATCCTCAACCCCCGCTCTCCCTAGCCGCCTGCGCCGCGTCCGACGGCTGTGCTCAGCAGCCTGCCGCAGACGCGCGAACGCGCACCCTTTGAGCTCGCGGATCGAGCGGGCGATGGGGGCAGAATGGCCAAGGTTTGGCCATTCCTGACTGCAACCTGTTGATTCTTCGTTCAAAATGGCCAGAGCTTGGCCATTTTGCCGTTTTGGAGCAGGCGCCGCGCCGCCGAGGGTTTCAGGCCGGACGCCCGATCGGCACGAACCGAATCTCAATCCTCTGATTCAACGCCGCCGCGATCCGCCGCAACATCCCCAGTGAGTGACCTTCGTAATCGGCGTCTTCCAAGCGGCAGAGCACCGACGCCGTCGTGCCGATCACTTGCGCCAACTGGGCTTGCGTCAGGCCGGACTTGGCCCGCAGTTCCTGAATGCGTCGCGCGATCTCCGCGTTCGCGCGCGCCTCTTCAAGACCCTTCAGTCGCTGCGGCTTCCCGGCATAATGGCGGCGGCGCAGCACTTCCAACCCGTCCGTGGTGGTCTTGCGCTTGTTCGTCATCTCACGCTTCCTCATAGGTGTGTTTCCGCGGGTCGCACTTCGAACCCGCACTTACGGCGTGAGGACGAGCACCGCCTGATCGCTCTCCCGCAGGAACTCCGACACCCGAATCGCCTGCTGCCGGATTAGCCGTTCCGCCACGTCGGTCGGGTAATCGCAGCCGCGCAGCCAGATGACTTTCGGCGGCGGTCCGAAGGCCGTCGCAAGTTCGTAGAAATCCGCGTCAGCCGTGACGATCGCCATGCCATTGGCCTTCGCGTACTCCCAAAGGCTGAGGTCTGGAGCCTGGAGCAGCCCTTCATGGGCCACGTGGGTGGATTCCGGGAACAGGTCGGACAATCGCGCGGCGAGACGGCGCGACAAGTTCTCGTCCAGCAGCAGTCTCACAGCGCGACCCGGCGGCCGACCCGCGCCGCGTATTCAAACACCGCGCGGAAGTCGTCCTTCTCCAGTTCGGGGTAGTCGGCCAGGATCTGTTCCTCGCTCCTGCCGGCCGCGAGCCAGCCGAGCACATCCCAGACCGTGATCCTGAGGCCCCGTATGCAGGGCTGTCCGGTGCGCTTACCCGGTTCAATGGTGATGCGTGTCTCGTCCATGGCTCCAGACCTTGATCTTAACTCCGACCATGGGGGTTCCGGCCCGCTCTTTCGGATGGCTGCTCGACGTTCCGCCTGTTCGCCCGCCGCTACCGCCGCCGGCGCTCGCGGGCCTGGGCCGAACGCTCACAGCAAGCGCCCAGCCTGCCCGGATGATTCACCAGCAATCGGCTGCGGCGCGCGATAGGGCTGCATCTACTGCGTTGCGCTTGGCCCAGGGGGCACCCCCCGTCCTCGACGTACAGTCGAGTACGCCTGCGGGCGGCTCCCGTCTCGCGCCTTGTGGCATTGTTTGATGTTGGGGCCCTCTCATCGCGCCTCGCTGCGATCGCAAGTGAAACATCCGGGCCAGAGCGGCAGCCGGTTCAGATTCCTGGTCAGGCTTCGAGTGAGCCGATATCGATCCACGCACGTTTCTGCCAGGATTCCATGCCTTTCTCCGCCAGCTGAACACCCTTCGCGCCGGCGAGCAACGTCCAGGGAAACGGCTCGTCCTTCACAACGTGCAGCAGGAAAAGTTCCCATTGCCGTTTGAAGGCGTTGTCGAACTCCGTCTGAGCCGGCATCTTCTGCCAGCCTTCGAAGAAGTTCAGCGGGTTCTCGACATCCGGGTTCCAGACCGGCCGCGGCGTTGCCCCATACGGCTGAATCCAGCAATCGCGCAGCCCGGCGACGGCGGTGCCGCGCGTCCCGTCGACTTGAATTGTGAGCAGGTCGTCGCGGCGTACACGGACGCACCAGGAGGAGTTGAAATGCGCAATGACACCGCCGTCCAACTGGAACGTCGCATAGGCGGAGTCTTCAGCCGTGCACTCGTAGGGCCTTCCCGCTTCGTCCCAGCGGCGCGGAATGTGCGTCGCACCCAGGCAGGAGACCGCCTTGACGCTACCGAATAAGTTGTCCAGCAAGTAGCGCCAATGGCACAGCATGTCGATGATGATGCCACCGCCCAGCTCCTTGCGATAGTTCCAGGACGGCCGCTGCGCGGGCACAGCGTCGCCCTCGAAGACCCAGTAGCCAAACTCGCCGCGCACGGAGATGATCTCGCCGAAAAACCCGGTGTCGCGCAGACTCTTCAGCTTTAGCATTCCGGGCAGCCACAGCTTATCCTGCACTACTCCATGCTTCACGCCGGCGGCTTGCGCATGCCGGTAAATGTCGAGCGCGGCCACGAGGCTATCGGCGCTGGGCTTTTCGCAATACACGTGTTTGCCCGCGGCAATCGCCTGATGCACGCACTCCGCCCGGCGGTCCGTCGTTTGCGCGTCGAAATACACGCTGTAAGCCGGATCAGCCAGGGCCTGATCGAGGTCGGTCGTCCAGGGCAGCCCGCCGCACTGCTTCGAAATCGCTTCCAGCTTCACGGCATTGCGGCCGGCCAGCAATGGCCGCGGCATGATGATCTCATCGCCCGTCTTTACGCCTCCTTGGGCAATGATCGCCTGAATGGAACGGCGCAGGTGCTGGTTCAGGCCCATGCGGCCAGTCACGCCGTTCATAATGATGCCGACCGGGTGGACGATTTGTTTGCTCATACTCTTCCGGGCTTCTCCGTGGGCTTGTCCGCGCATTGGGGACGCGCGCCCGCGGGCAAGGGAGGCGCCTCAACGCCGGCACGGGGCAGGGAGCCCGCGAGTTCCTGCCGCCAGTGCGCGACATCACCCGCGGGCCCGTAGCAAT
>JBEKHU010000511.1:0-3576 GCA_050012115.1 Bryobacteraceae bacterium
CGTTCCAAGACGGCTTCCTTCAAACGGCTGTATCGAAAGCGACCCGGCGATCCACGCTCGCCCATCCCCGAGAGACAATCGCGCCGGGCCGCTCCCGATACAGCACTAACGTTTACCGTTCCGACCACATGTCCGACATGCCGACTACGCGGCCAAGTTGAACGTGATCGGCAGTCCCAAGCCCGGCGGTCCAAACGCCTTCGAGACCAACACCGCTCCCGCCGGGCAGTCCTGATAGGGACCTATCGTTTGTCGGTATCGATGCTCACAGAGCGCCTAGCCTTTTCGTCCGGCTCAAGCAACTTGTCATGGGCTCAGTGGATCCCCCCGACTGTCTATTGTCTTTTCAACAACTTACAAAACAAGCCCGTTGATCTTGTGGGTTCTTTAGCTATAATGCTGCACCAAAGCGTTGGTCGGTTCGACACCAACCTGCTCAGTCTATTGATTCCATAGGCAAGCGCCAGAGGTAGCGCACCTACACTTGCAGCAGGTGGGCTGACCGGCTGTAGACGTCCGGCAACGCCGCGCGGCTAGACAGGTAGTTTGGCCATTGCCGGAAGCGAAGTCCGCCTTCTGCTCTCTAATACCACCCTGGGCCGCTTCGTAGGATCGGACGCCTCAGGGTGGCGGGCGCATGGACGGACCTCGGTCATTCTGCCACTGTGGCCGAATGTCAGGCGCCCGTCCACGGAGAATCTGGCGTGCTACTTCGACTCCGAGGGAACGGCAGATATATAAGCGTAGACTGGTTCGGCAGTTCAGCGAGGTAACACGCCCAGCGCCAGCCCGGAGATCACCACAGCGCGATCTTGCAGCTTCGGCCAATCACCCTTCCACTAGCGCCCGATTTCGTCATTGATGACACGGAGGCCCGTTGACAGTGCATAACAAAGCGCACGCAAGTCTCAGATTTGCTCGCGACGAGCGTTCTCAGCCTTGCGCGCCGTCCTGATAGCGATACGCCGACGCACGCTGCTGAGTGTCGCGCTTCCAGCCCTCGAGGTGCGGACCTGCTATGCGCTCCGCCGCTTTGCGAATCCGCGCCATTTCCTGCTCCGCGAGCGGCTTGAATTGCTGCGCGATCCGGACGTCGTCTTCAATCTGGCCGATGGTCGTGCAACCCACCGCCAGGCAATGAACCGGCAGGCTGAGCACATACGAGAGGCAATCTTTGAGGTGCAATTCGCTCAGCAATCCCGCATTGCCTGTGCTCTTCATCGCCTGGATTCCCATGCCCCGCTTAACCGCAACCGGCAGCACCATCTTCTCGAAGCTCAAGTAAGACGGGTCGGCCGGATTCAGAGGCATCAGGATCGAGTCGTACTTGTCGTAATGTCGCAGCATCGCCAGATGAACCTCGGGGTCGTGGTGCCCGGTGAATCCGATGAAGCGGCACTTGCCAGCCTTTTTCGCGGCTTCAAAAGCCCCGATTGCGCCGGACGGTCCGAAGATCTGCTCCACTTCCTCCACGGTGTTCACCTGGTGAATCTGCCACAGGTCCACGTAATCCGTCTTCAGGGTGCGGAGCGATTTCTCAAGGTCCTGTTCGGCACCTTTTCGACTCCGTTGCGGCGACTTGGTGGTGAGAAAGATATGCTTTCGGAACGGCGGCAGCACCGCGCCGTAGACCTCTTCCGACCTGCCGTCCCAATAGATGCGTGCGTTGTCGAAGTAGTTGACGCCCAGCTCATACGCACGCAGCGTAATCGCCTTGGCCTCTTCGAAGCCGCACATGGGAAACCGGCCGCCAGCCTGGCCGATGATCGTGAGTTTCTCACCGGTCCTGCCGAACGTCCTTTTCTGTATGTCCCCCGGCGTTGAAGGTGCCGTACCTGCGCTTCTGGCAGACAGCGCCAATCCGGCCGCCGTCGAGGAAGAGAGAAATGTTCTGCGCCTCATCTAGTCTCCTTGCTGAAGCGCGTGTCCGTTCAACTGCGCGACACCGCCTCGTTTCCCGCCCCTGGTTCGAATATAATCCTCCGCATGCATCGTCGGGACTTCGTCCGTCTCGTGCCTGCATCGGTGGGCATGCCCGCCCTCTCATTTCAGGGCGAATCGAGCAATCTCAAGATCACGGGAGTGCGCCTGGTCCACACGCGGCCCAAGCGCCCCGTACCTTCCTACTCGCCCGCTCCCGGTTCGTGGTCCACGGGCGGCGTGGAGGTAGCTAACCCCATGTCCATCTACCCCGAGTACAAGCCGATGCGATCGCTGTTCATGGCCGACGGCGCCAGGCTTTCGGGATTCACGGTGGAGATCTCGACTAACAAGGGTGTGAAGGGCTACGGCAGCGGCGGGCCGGGCGGCGGCGTCGTGGTCGAGGATCACTTCACCAAGCTATTGATCGGCGAAGACCCGTTCAACGTCGAGCGCATCTGGGACATCCTGTGGCGCTCGAGCATGTACTACGGCCGCGCCGGCGTCGTCATCAATGCCATCAGCGGAGTCGATCTCGCACTCTGGGACATCATCGGCAAGACCCTCGGCTTGCCCGTGTACAAGCTGATCGGCGGGGAGACCCGGCCTCGCATCCCGTCGTATTGCACGGGCAATGATGTCGACCAGCACCTCAAGTTCGGCTTCAAGCGAATGAAGCTCGCGATGCCTTACGGCCCGGCGGACGGCCGCGAGGGCATGCGCAAGAACACGGAACTGGTGAAGCGAACCCGCGAACTGATCGGTCCGGACGGCGACATCATGCTGGACTGCTGGATGGCATGGACCGAGTCGTATACCGTCGAGATGGCCGAAATGGTCGCGCCTCACCGCGTGTACTGGATGGAGGAGTGTCTCCAGCCCCACGACTACGAAGGCTTCGGGCGGCTTAGCGCCTCGATCAAGTCCACCCGCATCGCAACGGGAGAGCACGAATACACACGCTATGGCTTCCGCCGGCTTCTGGAGAGCCGTTCCGCAACTATCTGGCAGCCCGACATTCACTGGTGCGGCGGCCTGACGGAGATGCGCCGCATCGCTGCGCTCGCCGCGGCCTACGACATCCCCGTTATTCCGCACGGAGGGGGCGTGTTCGACTGCATTCACTTCATCATCTCGACGACGAACAGCCCCTGGAGCGAGTTGTTCATGCCTCCGCCGGGCGGACCGGAGGAGGTGTACCGCCGCTTCGAAGAAGACAATCAGATCACTCGCGGGCCCGAGGGCATCTACATGCGTCCCACCGAGCGCCCGGGGCTGGGTTGGGATATCGAGGTTGCATAGAGCCATGAAGCGGAGAACGTTTTTGGCGGCTGCGGGCGCCGCCGCCGCTCAACGCGGCAGCGCGGCTACGTCCGGACCGATCATCGATACGCACGCGCATTTCTACGATCCGGCTCGCGCGGGCGGCGTACCCTGGCCGGACAAGGAGGAGACGGAGCTGTACCGGACTGTCCTCCCCGACGAGTTTGTCAGGCTCACGAAGCCTTTCGGAATCACCGGCGTCATCGAGGTGGAGGCGAGTCCGCTTGTCGAAGACAACCAGTGGGTTCTCGACCTTGCGCCGAAGAACCCGATTCTCATCGGAACGGTCGGAGACCTGGAACCCGGAAAGCCCGGCTTTCGAAGCAATCTCGC
>JBEKHU010000512.1:0-3575 GCA_050012115.1 Bryobacteraceae bacterium
CGGAAAAACGGACAACGATTACGAACTACATCGCAGAAGAAGCTCCCCAATACAGGCCGCTCGCGCGCTACATGGACGAATTCATCGACCGCATTCAGCCTGGGGCGAAGGGCCACGCTTTGGAGATGGCCCTGCATGAGCAGATGTACGCAAAACAGCGGGAACTCAAGCAGGAAAGCCACAGGCTGATGGAGGAGAGTGGCGAAGCGGCGATAAGGCCGGAAGAGTACGAAGCGAAATTGAACAGCTTTCTGGAACGTGAGAACGAGTTAGGAAAATCGTCGCTCGCCCAGTACGTTGCACACCGGAAGGTGATTCTGGAGTTTTTGGAGAAGAGCCTTCAGGCGAACCCAGAGACGGGCAAATACCCGTTGGAAGAGATCATCCACAGGATCATCTACCCGATGCGTACCACATCGGAAGATGTGCCTTACGAGCAGCAGAATCTGTGGATCATTGACGAACGGCTTTCTTATCACGGGTATCTGGCGTCGGACATGCCGCTCGATACGGCTAGTGTGCTGCTCAACGACTCGAAATCCAGGCCGGACCTCATGATATTCGAGAGGGCTCTGACGTTCGCGGAAGATCAGGCGGCGCTGAACTCGCTGGTCATCGTGGAGTTTAAGAAGCCGGACCGTAGTACGTACAACAAAGAGGACCCCGTCGATCAGGTATACCGACTTATCAGGGAAATCAAGGCTGGGCACTTCAAGGACAAGAATGGCAGGGAAATCAAAGTCCAGTCGGATCGCATTCCGGCTTACGCATACGTGATATGCGACACAACGAAAGAGGTTGAGATTATCGCCGAAAACAAAGGGATGTGGCCTACGCCGGACAATCTTGGGTATTTCGGCTATAACGCGAAACTGTCGGCGTATGTGGAAATCATCTCGTACACGAAGCTCTTGCGGGATGCCAAGAGGCGGAACAAAATCTTGTTCGACAAGCTTCATCTTCCTGGGAGTTTGTCATGAACCGGCTTGATCATGGCGGGAGCCGTCAACCTTAAACCAGTCTTTCTAGACTAATACCTCACACCGAACGTCGAGCAGTCCTCCGGCCGCATCTTGCGCCGGGCGTACAGCCGCGTCGTGGAGATGCTCGCGTGGCCGAGCCACTACTGAACCTTGGCGATGTCGGACTCATGAGCCAGCACCTTTGTGGCCACCGTGGCGCGCAGCGAATGCACGCACAGCCCGTTGACTTCGGTGCTGACGCCCGTCGCCAGGCCGTGCTTGCGCAAGAAGATGGCGGAGCGCCAGGCATCCGCTTTGGCAGGAGGGACCCGGTAGCCGGTCGGCGACAGCCCACGGCGGCGCCCTCGACCACGCCTGGCCATGCTTACGAACGCGGAGTGAAAAATGCCCATGAAAAAAACGCTGAAACCCCCGTCTGGCTTGAGTCCCGACGCAAAGCGGTGGTGGGCACTCATCGTAAGTGCTTATGAAATAAGCGTTGAAGATCCGGCTGGGCTGCTGTTGTTGCAGACCGCTCTCGAAAGCTGGGACAGCATGCGAGCTTGTCGGAGAGAAATCATCGGTGAGTTGCAGGGCGGTGGTCGACCGGCGCATCGAGTTGTCGATTTCACCGAATCACTGAACGGTGCTCGGCAGTGTCGGTTTCACTCCCCGGACGGAATTGCGTCGAAGTAGCACTTTTGTGCTTTAAGTTGCGAGGCTGAGGCGGTAGAGCTTGAGCAGGTTGTGCGTCAGGCAGATTAATTTCCATTCGGCCTGCACTTTTTGCAGTCCGCGGAGCGCGAATTGGCGGAAGCCGCGCTGTTGTTTGATGTGCCCGATCACGGGTTCTACAATCGACTTGCGCGTCCGGTAGAGCGCTCTTCCCGCGACGCTGCCGATGGCTTCCCGCATGCGTGCGGCAAGTGGATGATCGGCCCGCAGCCGCGAGCCGCCCGTGCCGCCACGGCCGTCGGGGGAAACCAGCACGGTCATCGGGGTCAGGGCCGGATCGAGGAGACTCGTCGTATCCCAGTAGCCCGCGTCGGCCAGCAAGACTTGCGGCGCCTGGCCCAGTGCGGCGTTGGCCGCCGCGGCCATCGGCAGCAGCTGTTGCTTGTCATTGACTTCCTGCGTGATCTCGGCCGCAACCACGATTTGTGCATGTCCATCCACGGCCAATTGCGCGTTGTAGCCCTGCACCACCGTCTTGATTCCGTTGTCGTAAACCATGCGCGAATCGGGGTCCGTGAAGTTGTAGTGACGCGTCGGCGACTGCGCTTCCCGCCGCGCCCGAAAGAAGCGCCGTTTGGTCTTCTCCCGCTGCGCCGGGCTCTCTGGCGGCGGCTCATGGTCCTTGCGCCGGCGTCCACTCTTGCGCATTGGATGCTGCCGCTCGGCTTCGGCCAGCTTCTGCTGTGCCTCCTGCTCCAACTCGCGCTTGGCCTGGCGCAGCTTTTCCAACCGCTGTTGCGCGTCCGCCAATTGCGGCGGTAATTCGTCGCCTCGCCGGCCCGGGCCAAAGCGCGCGTCCTCCTCGGCGTCAACGCGCTCGGCTTCCACCAACAGTTCATCCACCAATGCGCGCAGGCGCTGCTCCTGCTGATCGAGATCCTTGTATCTCATGGAATGCGCCGGACTGGCATTGGCCCGCACCTTCGTGCCGTCGATCACCACCGTGCCCAGCTTCACCAACCCCGCCCGCTGGCACAGCCGCAAAGCCTGCGCAAACAGCTTCGCCAGCGCCTCCAGATGCTGCTGCCGGAAGGCCGCAATGGTGTCGTGATCGGGGTGCTGGTCGGCCGCCAGATAGCGGAACGCCAGATCATCGTAAGTCGCCCGCTCGATGCGCCGCGAACTCGGCCGGCCCGTGGCATAGGCGTAGAGCAGCAAGCGCGTCAGCATCAGCGGATGATAGGCCGCCAGCCCGCGCCCGTCATGGCGCTCGTAGACACGGTAAATCGCGCTCAGGTCCAGCGTGTCCGCCACATCCGCGATGAACCGCGCCAGGTGCCCCTCGGGCAGCCAGTCCTGAAGCGCCGGCGGCAGTAAGAACGGTTGGTCCAGAGAACAGGTCCGGAATCTCTTCATCACTCCGATTGGATGCAATCCACGCCCGCACAGCACCAGCTTTTCAATGCGCGCTAGAATCTATCTCCGACAGGCTCATGCGCAAGTCGGAGGAACTCGTAAAGAAAATCGGCGCGGTGTATAAGGATCGGTTCGGGATGCCGAAACAAAACCCCGCCTGCCTGAACGCGAGAGACGCGCGCCTGGCGATGCTGCGCGCGCTGAAGGGACATCTTCGAGCCATCTGGCTGCTGAGCCCCGATGGTGGTAACCGTATCCAGGCGCGGGCGCCGCAGGGCACCAAGTATAGCGTCGTCGAGAAGCTGCAGCACGGGCGCTGCTGGAAATTGCGCCAGTTGGATGGCCGCGACGAGGACGGCGTGCCGTTCTCCGCTCGCAATGTGTTCTTGCAGGTGGTGGCCGATTGCATGGTCGGGTGAGAGGCAAGGGTCGATTGGGCGGCTGGTATGTGGCCTGGACGCGCGGCGCGTTCAATCGCCCACGTTTGGCGGTGTCCGGCGCGGCCAAGCCCGAAGCCAAGGC
>JBEKHU010000513.1:0-3568 GCA_050012115.1 Bryobacteraceae bacterium
TCGGCGGCGCGCGCGGCATCGACCGCGGCGGCGAACCCCCCGTGGCTCATGTCGCGACTGGTTTTCAGGCCCGGCGCCCGGGCCACGCGCGCCCCGCCCAGCCGCTGCCGCAACGCGGCCAGCGGCGTCCGAACCTCCTGTACGCGGCCGTCGACGGTCCACGAGCCCATCTGGTCCACCGGACTGTCGGCTAGCGGCCCGATCACCGCCAGGCGGCCGATGGTCGCGGCCAGGGGCAACGTTGAGCGCTCGTTCTTGAGCATCACGATGCTCTCGGTGGCCAGCTTTTTGGCCACGGCCAGCGCGTTCTCATCCGGCTGTGCTGGCAACTCGCGCGGGCTCGGGTCCCCTTTGTCGAACAGCCCCAGCCGGATCTTCACGCGCAGGATATTCCTGACAGCGGCATCGATTAGCTTCACGTCGATCAGTCCCGCATCGACCGCCGCCTTCAGGTGATCGTAGTAGCTGGTGCTGACCATCTCCATGTCCACGCCGCCGCGCAGCCCCTTCACCGCGGCCTCTTTTTCGTCGCTGGCGTAGCCGTGGGGGATCATCTCGGTGATGGAATCCCAATCGCTCACCACGAAGCCGTCGAAGCCCCACTCGTGGCGCAGCACCTGCCGCAGCGTGAATGCATTGCCGCTCGCCGGTACGCCGTTGATATTGTTGAACGCGCTCATGTAGGTCGCCACGCCCGCGTCGCGCGCCGCCTTGAATGGCTTCAGGAAAACCTCGCGCATCTGAACCTCGGGAATCCAGGTGGTGTTGTAATCCCGGCCGCCTTCAGCCGCTCCGTAACCGACGTAGTGCTTGGCGCAGGCCGCGATTGAGTCCGGCGCGTCCAGCGACTCGCCCTGAAAACCACGCACCATCGCCGCGCCGAGCGTGGATGTCACGTACGGGTCTTCGCCCAGCGTCTCCGCGATGCGGCCCCAGCGCGGGTCGCGCGTGATGTCCAGCATCGGCGCGAACGTCCAGTGGATGCCCGTCGAGGAGGCCTCGCGCGCGGCTGTGCGTGCCGCCTGCCGGATCAACTCGGGATCCCAGCTTGCGGCCTGGCCGAGCGGGATCGGGAACATCGTGCGGTAGCCGTGTATAACATCGCGGCCGAAGATCAGCGGGATGCCCAGGCGGCTCTCGTGCAGCGCGATGCGTTGCGCCGCGGCGCGATCCGCCGGCGTGCCGGCGTTCAGGAACGAGCCCCAACGCCCCTTGCGGATCTCCTGTTTGTTCTCTTCCGACAGCGGGCTGCGCAGCGACGTCGCCTGCGACATCTGGCCCAGCTTCTCCTCGATGCTCATCTTGGCCAGCAGGGCGTTGATGCGGGGTTCGATATCGACGGGCGGCGCGGCTTGCATGGTGTAGGCCATTGTCAGCAGTAGCGGAATTACGGGTGCGAAAAGAGCCTGGAACCTCATAGCGTCCCGATTGTATCGAATCGCGGTGCGGATTCGCCTGCCGCCGCCGCTCGGGCGCTACTCCTGCTTCGAGATGCCTCTCCAGAATCCAAGGTCCGTGTCGGCAAACTCGTCCGAAACATAGCTCAGCCGCGGCTCGACGCGCAGCAGGAAATGTTCGCGGCTGATTTCGCCCTCGGCCGCGACCTTGCCTGGTGCTTCGGGACTCCTGGTGAGCGCTTCATCCATCGTTTTCAGAGACGTCAGGGGAGCGAAGAACAGGAAGGTCCCCGACGGCGCCCCGCTGAGCACCTGGTAGGCCAGCTCCGGCCGGTCCAGATGGACGACGTCAAAAACCGCCCGCCGCCGGCGCACCGACTCGGAGAACTCCGCCTCCGTGCCAGGCCGGATCCTGTAGATCGAAACATAGAAGTAGCGCGCTCTCGGCAACAGTTTGACGGCTTCACTGGCCAGGTAGCTCCAGTTTGGCCGATACAGCGCGATCATGGTCTTCGGCGCCGCCACGACCTCCATCTGAAAACGGCTCTGGCTGTCCATGGCATCGAGCTGGTTCCGGATGGCCGGCAGCAGCGCCTGGTCCAGAGTCTCAATACTGGCGAAGTTGTCGTGCGTTTCCAGCAGCCAGGTCTCCGGCACGCCGGTTATCGCGGTCATCGCGAGCACGGTGAGCTGCGCCCGAATGTCGGAATACGGCCGCGGCAGCCCGGCCTCGAGTCCCGGTTGGCGAATCAGTTGGATCAGCGTGGGCGGCTCGGAGGGGGTTTGCGCGGCCAGGCACACAGCGCACAAACCGGTCAGCAGAAGAATCCTCATGGCTACAGGCTAAGACGATTCCAGGCCCGGCTGCGTGGAGACCGGCCCGCGGCTGAGTTGCCACCGGTTCCGTTCCAACGAAGTACGGCTGTGGTCAAGCGGGATGGCCCTCAACCTTGCGAACTTCCAGCGGCGGACACGCAAGCTTTCGCGTCTTGCACTGTTGTGGCACGGCGAAATGGGCCCTTGGTGCCCCCGCCGCACATCTCCCGAAAAATATAGTTCACCTCCGAGCATCAAAACTTGACGGTTTAGTGTACACTACTGGATGCGGTAAAAATGGAAAACTCAGTCAAGATGGCCTGGCTTAGCTGAATCGGTTCTGCGCGAAGGTAGTGAATCGGTCGCTGCGCCTGACCGCCAGCGATCTGGGGAACCTATGGGGCGGCGCGTACTGCTAGCCAGGTTTGGCAACTGTGCGCCGGCAGCTAGCAGCAGCGGATGGTAAAGAACGGGGCATGCTGATCAAGCACGGGTGTTGCTTCTGGTTGATGCTGGCCCAGAGCCATCTGACTTGACGAGTGTCTGCGGCGACGGGGCGAAGGATTGGTGCACTGGCGATTTGGGCGGGTGGACTGAGGCGAGGGCGTGCAAGGCGTCGGTGAAATGTGCAGAAAACAAGGGACTTCTCGATTCTGGACTTTCCGGTACAGAGCACAGCAGCCTCTGCGCCAAGGGTTGGGTGGTCTGTGGCGGTGAGCTTGCCGCCAGTGTCTGAAGGAGCAACCGCATGCGGCGCGGAAGCGGCGTGCGGAACTGTGGGAGAAGTATCAGCCAGCTGGTACTTCTAGTGCAACTGATCATTAAGAGGAGAGATGTAACAGCATGGAGCAAATGAAAACTCAGGATGCGACGGCGCGACGGCTCATGGCCTTCAGTCTCTTCGCATTCCTCACGATTGGGCCGGCTTTCGGGCAGGCGCATGGTGTGCGGATCGAAGTCCCATACGCGTTTACCGTCGGTTCAAAGGTTTTGCCGGCGGGAACATACACTTTCTCAATGCCCGCCGACAATCCAGCCTGGGTCGAAGTGTGATCGGCCAGCAACACGGAGGTCCGCGCGCGCATCGTCACTCGGCTCGGCGGGCCGACTGAGTTTCAGGACGGCAGTCTCGTATTCGACAAGACGGGTAGCACCCGCATCCTCTCCGAAGTATGGATACCCGGCGTGGATGGAATACTTGTGCACTCCACGCCGAAAGGCCACACTCACGACATAGTCATGTCGTCCGGCTCGGGCCCGGACACCAACCTCACTGGAAAGGCGGCTTTTGATCGGACGTGCCGCAGATGTCATGGACTGGATGGCGCGGGTGAGCCGCGAGCCGACAAGTTCTT
>JBEKHU010000514.1:0-3561 GCA_050012115.1 Bryobacteraceae bacterium
CTCCATGGCCCTTCGGGCCACCCATCAGGATGAAAGTCGCGACTGTGTGTGGTGGGGCAGACGGCCACGTCTGCGCCGGACCGCCAGGTCCGGCTCTTCAACGCGACTTTCAACGGAGCGGACTATGTTGGGGGCGGACGCCTTCGTCCGCGCGCGCCGGCGTCGGCCCTCCTCCCGGCGAACCACCCTGCGCCCCGCTCTCGCTCAGGACGCCTCGAGCGGGAACGCAAAAGCTCTGCGGCGGCCAACTTGATTCGACACTCTCCCCCGCCGTCGCCTCCCCCGCTCCTCCGCCGCAAACCAGCCCTGCCCTGAACCCGATCACCGCTTTCCGTGGCATATAACTAGTCTATAAACAACGACTTAAGGACAAGCAACAACACAATTCCATTGACACGCCCCCTATCCTCGGAGTCGGGAGGAGCCTCTTTCGTGAGCACTGCGGTTCGACACTTTTCGACACCACTGTCGAATTTGGCTTTGTTCCACAAAATGGCCGAACCGCTCTCTGAGCGCCAGCGCCGCGCCCTCGCCGGACTCGCCGCCGGCCAGCCCATCACGCTCGCCGCCGCCGCGGCCGGCGTCCACCGCTCCAGCCTCCACAATTGGCTCGCCCGCGACCCCGCCTTCCGCGCCGCCCACGCCGCCCTCTCCCGCCACCAGGCCGAGTCCGCCGCCGACCTCGCCACCATCGCCCGCGCCGGCCTACAGGCCCTCATCACCGACCCCGCGGCCCCCTTCGACATCCGCCTCCGCGCCATCCAAACCGCCCTCAAGGCCGTCCAGGCGCTGCCCGTCGCCAACCTGCTTCCGGACCTCGACCCCGCCCCCGCCGCTCCTCCGCCAGCCTCTGTTGAATCCATGCAACCGCCTGATCCGCAACCACTTGCGCCCGATTCCGATCCCCCGCCCGCCGCCGCAGCCCATGAGGCCGAAAGCGCCAACTCCCACGCAGCCCGCCGGTGCAACCTCGTCGCCAGACTGGTCGCCGGCGGCATCCCCGAACCCGAGGCCCGAGCCCTGGTCGAGGCCGACTCCCGCCGCGCCACTCCAGCCCCGGCGGCCGTTGGAGCTAGTCCCGAACCGCGTTCGCCCGCGCTTTCGCCGGCCTGCGGCGCCGTTCTGGCCAAAGCCAGCTCGAAGACACCAGCCACGGCGTCGAGTGCAACCGCCCAGAAACCGGATAACGTCTTTTCTGACAGTGTGTTAGCCACCCCACCCAGCACCGGCGGCACCCCTCAAGCGGGTAGCGGCGCGACGGCGCGTCTCCGCTCCACCCCGCGCAACGCGGCCTGCCCGTGCGGCTCCAAACGCAAGTTCAAGCGCTGCTGCGGGAAGGAGGCTCCGCCGGTGTGGGGAGGGTGAGGGCCGCTGCTGCATGGCCGGGCGGGCCGCATATGGGGGGTGGCCCCTGCGGCGGCGGGCGCGGCGGTTGACCCGTCGCAGCCTGAATCGCGGCTAGCAGCGCGGCCGCGTGGCCCGGCTGAAGGCCGACCCGGCCAGGAAACCGAGTGACACCGCAACCAGGAATGTACCCGCCGGGTGACGGCGGCCAAACCGCCGCAGGTCGGTGAACACGGCTCGCAGATCGTGAGCCTCGATGTAGTTGGCGGTGGCGTCCAGCCGGTCCGCTGTCCCGTCCGCTAGATCGTCGATCGCCTTGGTCCCCTGGCGTCCCGTCTTGCGCACCGACGAGGCCGCCGTATGCAGCGCGTCCCCGGTCTCCTCGCGCATCTCATCCAAGCGCTTGCCCGCGGACTGGCCAAGCTGCTCCGCCGTTCCCGTTCCTGTCTTCAACATGGTCAAGATATACCTCCCAAAGCCGAAATGAATCGCCTGTGCCCGCGCCAGCCGGACTGGCTGTAAATGTCGCCCGCGCTGCCCCGCGCACGGGCGTGGTGCCCGCGGCAGCCCGAGGCAAAAAAACCGGGTGCGGAAGTGCGGGTTGCCGCCGCACCCTCTTCATGGTTTGTGCCCGCCGAAGCGGGCACACTGCCGTCGCCTGGATCCGCGGCGACCGCGCGTCTGTGCGCCCGAATCGCCGGTTCGTTCAAGTCGGCTGGCACGGCAAGAGCGTCAGCGATCGCGCTAGTGAATCTCGATCTTCAACAGGGTGTCGGAATGTTCGTGCCGCCAGTCCCAGTAGGCCTGTTGGTCTTTTGCCTTGTAAGTGGAGAACTCTTTATGCTTGCGGTGGTTCTCCTGCTCCCACATGCGATGCGCCTTGTCTTCGTTGGCATTCCACACGTGATCGTCGTTGTGTTTCTTGTCGTGGTACTTGCGATCCTCGGCGCGCAGCGCGCTGGGCGCAATCGCGATCGGGACTAAGAGGGCGGCGCTGAGCAGCACCGCATTCCAGAAACGAGGCATGATGGTTCTCCTGCCTACTGTCAGTGCAATTGCCGGGCCATGCGCGCGGGTCCGCGGCGACGCGTTAGAAACAAAGCCGGCCGGGGCCGCGCCAGGCATGGGTCAGCCCGGCAGGCTCCGTTCGCCATGCAACGTGTGCAGAAACTGCATGCGGATGCGCGGGAACTGCCGCCGAACGCCGACCGGAACGCGCGCGGCGAGCGCGGTCCGCTTCAGTGTTCGCGAGGCCACTGCCGGCGTCGACATGCAGCGACGCGAGCGTGTCGGGAACCGAAGCGGTGGCGGTATCGGAGGACCTGGCGTCCACTGGTTTCGAGGGCGCCTGGTCCGCCGCGGATTTGTCCGTAGTCGATTGCATGGTGGATACCACCGCGTTCAACTCAGACATTCCCGGTCTCCTTTGGTATTTGCACAGCTTCGTAAATCCTGCAACGACCGTCGCTATCCGGCCGCGGCGCAGTAAACTTTGCACGCGCAGCGCCAACTTCGCCGTCTGAGGCGTAGTACTTCGTGCCGACGGTTCACAGGGTTTCACTGCCGTGATCGAGGCGCGGAGCAGTGAAGGCGCGTGCAAGATTTGCCATTAAGAGTGCAGAGTTGGCACCGGAAGCAGCCGTCCAGGCGGCATCCAAGGCGTCATGAAACCACGCTGGCGCTACTGAAACTGAAGCAGAGAGGCGGGGCGACGGCATTTCCCATCCGAGCGGCGATCCCGTTCGATGGGCCTTGAGCGCGCAGTCTGGTGCTGCCGCGCTGTCGATTGGTTGAGCCGCCGGGGATCGGCCAAACGATGGGACGCGAGAGTCGAGGCGGCGAGCGAGGGCCATTTCAGTGAAGATCGCCGATCCGGATGAAAGTGGTCCGCATCGTGCAGCAGAGTGAAAGGTGGCCACGCTTTCCCAGGAGGGGAGGCACTCTGGACGACGAACAGCAGAGAGCGGCGGGACTTCACGAGCTTGCGGCGGCGGACCATCGTACGGCTGCCAAACACAACGAGGTAGGGGAATCCACGGCGTCCGTATGGCATTCGGAACGAGCCCTAGAGTATGCGGATCACGCTGACAAGTTGGCACGGGAAGTGCACAACAAGTCAGGGGAATGGGAAATCTCTAATGTCTACTCGCTATAAGAACGGATCGAATTACGAGAATCATCCAAGAGCCGCCGAGTTGCACGACAGTGCCGCGCATG
>JBEKHU010000515.1:0-3558 GCA_050012115.1 Bryobacteraceae bacterium
GCAGGGCGGTGTCGGCAACACACAGCGTCTTACCGTTGCGGTAGATCTCGAGCGCTCTCATGGTCTTACACCCGCCCGGCATAAATGATCTGCATAACACCGGCATCAACAGTGGCGTTTGGGTGTATACTGCCGCTGTCCGGAAGACACCAAGGGGCAAACTGCTTCAATGTCAGCGAGGTAGAGAGGAGACGATGTATATGGACCCAAATGATCCCAAACGCCCGGACGAACTGAGCGAAGAGGAGTCAGAAGAGGTTTCCGGCGGGCGCCGGTTCAATCCGCAACCGGAGCCCCCAGGCTAACCTGCGCTACCGCCACCTGATCCGGCGAATTCATACTGCTTTCGCCGGATCTGTTTTGGCTGCGGCCGTTTGACGGCCGGTATCCACGCTGCGTGGAGGGAGTGAGCTGTGTGCGGCCTGGCCGCCGATCCCCGGCGGCCAAGGGAGTGGTGTGGGTGTGCCGACCCGTTTGCGGGCCGCTACTCGGGTGGCGCTTCTCCGTTCTGTGCCAGCCTCCAGATCCGGCACGGCGGGCGCGATCGCCCGGGACCGGATGAGCCGGGGGATCGGCGTGCCCACGAACGCATCGCGCAATCTCACCCGCTTCTAATATGCCGTAGCAGGGGGCGACCTACAGGCGGCCACCACGGCGCGGAGCCAGCGGGCGAACGCGGATACCAGGATCAGGCGCTGTGAACCAGTTCACCGTCCAGCCACGTGCGCAGGACGCGGATCGATTTGGCCGCGGGGTTGTAGTCGAATTCCACGACGTCGGCGTGCTCGCCGGGTTGGAGACCGCGGCGGCGGCCGGCGATGCGTCCGACGCGGGCGGGATTGCGCGTGGCCAGGGTCAGGGCGTCGCTCAGGCTGAGGCGGGCGAGGCGCATCAGGTTTTCCACGCCACGGTCCATCCGCAGGGCGCTGCCGGCCAGTCGGTCGGAGCCGCGCAGGGTCACGTTGCCTGCCGGGTGTAAGGTTACTTCGACCTCGCCCAGCATGTACGGTCCGGGCTCGCTACAGGCGGGCGTCACGGCGTCGGTGATCAACACGCAGCGCTCGAGGCCCTTGGCGCGCAGAGCGACGTTCAGGAAATCGGGCCCCAAGTGAATCCCGTCGACGATCAGCGACGCCGCCAGACGGTCCTCGGCCAACTGTTGCCAGAGGTAGTTGGGGTGGCGAGGCAGCTCCGAGTTGGCGCCGTTGCCGAGGTGCGTCGCGAGCGTCGCGCCGGCGCGCACGGCGTCCTCGATCTGGCTGTGCGTCGCGTTCAGGTGTCCGATGGCAACGACAACGCCGTGGCCGACCAGGTGCTCGATGTAGCGCGGAGTTCCGGGCCATTCCGGAGAGACCGTCACGAGACGGACATAGCCCTCGGCGGCGTCCTGCCAGCGTTGGAATTCCTCGATGTCGGGAGGGCGCACCCAGCGCTGGGGATGAGCGCCGCGCGGGCCGTCGTGAGGCGAGATGTGCGGGCCTTCGACGTGGAAGCCCTCGAAGGCGCGGCCGTGACGCAGCTCGCGTCGGGCGCGGGCCAGGTTGCGTAAGGCGCCCAACATGGCTTCCGGCGAACCGGTGATCACCGTCGGAAGAAGCCGCGTGACGCCGGTGCTGAAAAGAACTTCCAGCGAGCGGGCGATCTCGTCCTGGGGCGCGTCCGGATTGCAGTAGTCGACGCCGGCGAAGCCGTTCACCTGGAGGTCGATGAATCCGGGCGACAGGTACGTGAGGACCGGGGGCGGGGCAATCAGTTCCTCGACACTGTCCAGGACGGCGCCGCCGGAGAGCTCCACCGCGGCACCCGAGAATGCGTCCCGACCAATACATTTCATAAGAACACCGTTTTATTCACAGTTTTACCACAGAGAGGAACATGCAACCAATTGAAAAATAAGCAGATCAAAATTCGAAAATGGCTGTGCGAAACGGCCGGCGGGCCTTTCGCCGCCAACCCGTCCGCAGTTAGAGTATGAACACGTCCGGGCCGCTGCCCGCTCCATGCTTTCTGAATCTCGGGGGAGGTTGAGATTGGGAGCGGGTTGGCGGCCCGGGCTATTTTCATGCTCCATCCTGGGTCGAACCCGTGCGGACGGCCCGGCAAGAACCGCTCTCTGCGGTCACGGCTCGCCGCCGCTTCAACCCACACAAGCCCGAGGCGCGAGACAAGGAAGCGCGAGCGGCCTGCGCCTGTGGAAATGACGGGCGCGTGGAAAGCGTGGAGAACCCGAGGCGGGTTTCCCACGGCATCTCCGCGCCTGGCCACCGCCCTTGGAAATCGCCCGAGGCGATTCCCACATTCCCACAGGCCCGAATCCGTACAATGAACAACAGACCACGAGCTCCAACCCCAATCAACTGTCCTCGGAATAAGATGCTACCCATGTCCGTGAACGGACCAAACAGGCACGGCTCGGGGCACTACGCCGAAACCGGTTCGGCGGCGGGCACCGGGGTCAGCCAGCCATGCTTGTCCTGGGCCTTTCCGGTCACAACGTCGAAGAACGCCTTCTGGAGCTTCTCCGTGATGGGGCCGCGGCGCCCGGAGCCGACGGAAATCTTGTCCACACTGCGAATGGGCGTGACCTCGGCGGCCGTGCCGGTGAAGAACACTTCGTCGGCGATATAGAGCATCTCGCGCGGAATCTGGGTCTCGATCACCGGGATGCCCAGCTCGCGGGCGAGCGTCAGGATCGAGTCGCGCGTGATGCCGGGCAGAACACTGGAGGCGAGCGGCGGAGTATGGATCTTGCCGTCGCGCACGACGAAGATGTTCTCGCCGGAGCCTTCGCTGATTTTGCCGGTGTCGTCGAGGGCGATCGCCTCGGCGTAGCCGTCGATGTGCGCCTGCATGCGCATCAGTTGGGAATTCATGTAGTTGCCGCCGGCCTTGGCCAGGGCGGGCAACGTGTTCGGCGCCAGGCGCGTCCACGAGGAGACGGCGACGTCGACGCCGGCGGCCAGGGCATCGTCGCCGAGGTACTTGCCCCACTCCCAGCAGGCCAGATAGACCTCGATGGGATTGCCGAAGGGCAGCACGCCGATGTTGCCGTAGCCGCGCAGGATGATAGGCCGGATATAGCAGGAACGCAGACGGTTGACGCGAACCAGTTCCACCTGGGCCTCGATCAGTTGCTCGAGGGTGTAGGGAACTTCGATGCGGTAAATCTTGGCCGAATCGAGCAGGCGCCGGGTGTGTTCCTTGAGGCGGAAAACTGCCGGTCCGGAAACCGTCTCGTAGCAACGCACGCCTTCAAAAACGGAGCTGCCATAGCTGACGACGTGGGAGAGCACATGAATCCGCGCGTCGTCCCAGGCGACGAAGGCGCCGTTGTGCCATATTTTTTCTGTGGGCGTCATGTTGTCATTATGACAGCAGGCCCGCGGGCCGGAACGTGGCGATCCGTGGCGGAGGAATCAAAAATGTGGAAGCGGTGGCTGGCGCTGATCGTGATCTGCGCCGTCAGCGCGCTCGCCGCTGCACAGAAAAAAATGCCCAAGCCGGGATGGAACCTGTTCAAGAAGGAGCAGGACATCGAGCTGGGCCGCGAGTACGCCC
>JBEKHU010000516.1:0-3553 GCA_050012115.1 Bryobacteraceae bacterium
GCGCCACAACCCGCCGTACCGCTCGACCCGCGGCATCTGGTGTTGCAGCGCGACTTTGACCTGCTGGGACTCAGGATGGAGGCCCTACTGGACCATCGCCCGTCGAATCCGCATCGCGCCGACGGCGCGACCACCTGGCGCAACGTGCCGGCCCAGGTGCGGGGCCTCTCGGACGTGGCGGCGATGGCTGGCGGATGGGGCAACAGCACGGCGCTCACGGCAGATGGCACTTTTTGGATCTGGGGCTGGAACGAACAAGGCCAGCTCGGCGACGGTGACAGGACCGACCGCCCGGCGCCCGTTCCATTGAGAATCCCAACTCCCGATCGCATCAGCGCCGCGGCGAGCGGAGCTGGGCTCAGCATGGCGCTGACTGCCGGCGGCAGCGTCTGGAGTTGGGGTCGTAATGATCGCGGCGAACTGGGCGACGGAACCACGATTCATCGCTCCTGGCCGGTTCGAATCAGCGGGCTTTCAGACGTCGTCGCGATCGCTGCCACCGCCGAGTCGAACCTAGCCCTAAGGAAGGATGGAACTGTGTGGGCGTGGGGCCACAACGACGTCGGCCAGCTCGGAGATGGCAGCACCACGGATCGCCACGAGCCGGTTCAAGTGAACGGGCTTACCGAAGTGACGGCCATCTGCAAAGGCGAATGGTTCAGCCTCGCCCTGCGAAGGGATGGCAGCGTCTGGGCCTGGGGGAGCAATGCCTACGGGCAGCTCGGCGATGGCACGATGGTCGAGCGCCGGACCCCGGTTAGGGTTGTGAATCTCACGAACGTCACAGCAATCGCCGCGGGCAGTTACAACAGCGTGGCCCTGAAGCGTGACGGCACCGTCTGGGCCTGGGGCCGGAACACTTATGGCGAACTTGGGGACGGGACCTCGACGGACCGCCACACGCCGGTTGAGGTTGAGGGTTTATCCAGCGTAACTGCCATTGCGGCGGGCTCCCAGCACACCTTCGCCCTGAAGCGCGACGGGACAGTCTGGGCCTGGGGCCAGAATGAGTATGGTGTGCTCGGGGACGGGACCTGGAAGAACCGGCCTACGCCGGCTCGGGTGAGCGGACTCTCCGGAGTTGTCGCCATCGCCTCCGGGGGGCAGCATGGCATGGCGCGCAAGAGCGACGGCACCCTATGGACATGGGGTTGGAACGACTATGGCCAACTCGGCCCGGAGTCGGTTCGGGAATTGGAGAACGCAGGAATGACGACGATGACGATCAACTACAAGAAAAGCTCGGGCCGCACCTACGCGATGCCAAATGGCGGCTTCCCGTGGATCCAGTTCGACCAGAGCGCGCGCCGGATCCTGCTGCACCCGGGGAAGTTCGGAACCTCCCAGTGGGGGGCCGCGCTGGGCTTTAACGTCGCCACGGACGGCGACTACAGCATTCGTGGAGCATTTCAACGGGCCTACGACTTCCCGGGTGCGGGCGACGGCGTGGATGTCGTGGTCGTTGTAGACATGGACGATGCCCACCCGCTGTGGGCCCAGCACATCGATTCGCGCAGCCTTGGGAAGAAGCCGTTCTCCATCCTGAAACGCTTGTCGCGCGGCCAGGTGGTGCGCTTCGTGGTATACAGTGGGCCCCAGAGCAAGGACGGGACTTTCGACGAAACGGCACTCGAAGCGATGATCGACAGGCAATAGAGAGGCGCGCCGGAAATCGTGAATCGCGATTCCAGCGGACGCGTGCACGAGGCGAGAAGCTGCCGAAGGGTTTAGTGCTCCAGGCCCGCCGGCATGGCTGCGGGCTGCGCCTGGGTGATTCTGAGGCTGATGCATCTACTATCATGAGGCTGATGGGCTACTCGACCGTCATTGTTCTGCGGTGGTGCGTGCATGCGGCTCACGAGGCGCATGGAGCGGCGGTTGAACGCACGGCGAGGCTGAGTTTGCAGAGACTCCGCATGGAACCACGCACAATCGGGGGACGCGAATCCTGCGGCTCTGCAATCATTTGTTCTTTTAACGTGCCCGGGTGGCGAAATCGGCAGACGCAACGGACTTAAAATTCGTTGGCCCGTGAGGGCCGTGAGGGTTCGAGTCCCTCCCTGGGCACCACAAAATAAAAGACTTAGACGCGTTAAGGACGTGGCCGGCTGGCCACTACTGGACGGTCGGTGCAACCTGGGTGCAAGTTTTGGCGGCCTCTTCGGCTATGGCGCGCCGGGCGTCCAGATGGCGCTGTAGTTTCTGGGCGGCCTCGAGTAGATCGGTCTCGTCAACCACGTCGTACCTGCGAAACACGCTGGCCGTCTTGTGGCCGGAGATCTGCATCGCGACGTGCTGGCTGACGCCGGCGCGCGTCAGGTTGCGGACGGCAGACCGGCGAAGGTCGTGGAACAGCATGCCCTCGAGACCGGCGCGCTTGCAGGCCGCGTCCCACTGCTTGTTGAACTGCCGAACTGGCAGGCCGGCATCGTCGATGAACACATACTCGGCGCCCGGGTGCTGGGCCCGTTGCACCGCCAGCGCCGCGATCAGGGAAGGGACCATCGGGATGGTTCGTGCCGTCTTGGACTTGGTCTCCGACGCAGCCAACCGGATGACGCCGCGGTCCAGGTCCACCTGGTCCCAGCGCAGGCGCAGTAACTCGCCGCGCCGGCAGCCCGTCCAGTAGCCGGCGATCAACAGCGGCCTCAAGTACTCCGGCAACTCGGGCAGCAGCGCGTCGTAGTGGGTCTCCTCGAAGAAGCCCTTGCGCGTGTTGGACTCCGGCAGCATCTCAATGTGCGGCACGCGCTGCAGCTTCGGAGGCGTCGTCTGCGTGCCCAAGCGCAGGGCATGCTTCAGCAATGCCAAGCTGCGGTTGATGGTCGCCGGCGCCGCGCCGTCCTTCAGACGCCGCACCTTGAAGCGCCGGATGGCTTCCGTGGTCAGCCTGCAGGCGATGGTCGCGCCGAAGGTCGGTCGCAAATGCAGCCGGACGTGCTGTTCCGCCCAGACGGCGCCCTGGCCACCCAGGCGGTAGTCAGCCAACACGTCGTCCAGCAGTTGGCCGACAGTCAGGGCCCGCATCTCGACGCCGGCGACGTGGCCCATGTCGCGGTCCCTCTCAGCCGCGGCCGCCCACTGTTGCGCATCGGCCTTGCTGCCGGTGATCACCTTGTTCTGAAACTGCTGTCGGCCCGCGCCGTCCAGTCCCATGTAGATCCTGATCAGCCACCGGCCTCTGCCTTTCGCCGTGATACTCGCCATCTGTGCCTCCAGAACACTCTAAGATCCCTCGCCCCGCCGCCGGTTGCAAGCCGCAGCCTGGGGCGTCGCTGGGCCCGGGTGGCCTCCTTACCGCCAGGAGCCAGCCCGCGGCGGGCCCTGGCCAAAGCTGGCGCAAGGGCGCCGGCGTCATTTTGATTTCGGCTATGCACGCGAAGGCTGGCAGGGTCGGTCGCGCGGCGTCCGCCGGTCGTTTCGAGGAGGCCTATCCCGGCTGGCTGCTCGTCCGGCCTGGCGTCAGTTAACGGAAGCCCTCTCACACAAGAAGGCCCGGATGGAGTTCGTTGGCAACTGCCCTTACGGCCTCCGGCTGCGTGCCGACGGGAAG
>JBEKHU010000517.1:0-3548 GCA_050012115.1 Bryobacteraceae bacterium
GCGGTACGTGAGCTGGGTTCAGAACGTCGCGAGACAGTTCGGTCCCTATCTGTGGTGGGCGTAGGAGATTTGAGGGGGCCTGCTCTTAGTACGAGAGGACCGGAGTGGACGAACCTCTTGTGTTCCAGTTGTCTCGCCAGAGGCATAGCTGGGTAGCGAAGTTCGGTTAGGATAAGCGCTGAATGCATATAAGCGCGAAACCTGCCTCAAGATGAGATCTCCCAACCGTAAGGTAAGAAGGGCCCAGGTAGACGACCTGGTTGATAGGCCGGGTGTGGAAGCGCAGTAATGCGTTGAGCTTACCGGTACTAATAGCCCATTCGGCTTGACCATAAGATTTACACTGCACACAGACTAGATTTTTGCGGACCCGTCAATATTCAGAATCCTGAAGCTCAACGAGTTTTGGGTGATCATAGCGAGAGGGACCCACCCGTTCCCATCCCGAACACGGAAGTTAAGCCTCTCAGCCCCGATGGTACTGCGTGCGCGAGTGCGTGGGAGAGTAGGACGTCGCCCGATTATGACAGAAGGCCCCGGTAACCCCGGGGCCTTTCGCCGTATTTAGAGCTGTTTCAGGATAAGCGTAGACCACATCCTCGGGCGGCTCGAGCTTGGAGTACGGCTGGGAGGGTGCACCTGGCTACGGGCGAAACGGCTACGGTTTACAGAAGATGTGAAACCGCCCTAGCTCCGGATTTCCCCAGTTGGGTTTTCGGCGGCCGCTTCCGCCCACCACCAGCCCTGAATCAGGCTGAGAGCCGCGATGGCCGCGGTTTCGGCGCGCAGCAACTGCTCGCCGAGAGTGGCGGAAATGCATCCGGCAGCTTGTGCCGCAGCGCGTTCCGAGGGCGTCCAACCGACCTCCGGGCCGGTCAGCACCGCGATTTCGCCGATCGCGGGCCGCAAGCATTTGAGAAGCGGCGATCCTCCGTCTTCGTCGAGCAGCAGGCGCAGGGGGTGAGTCGCGTGCAGAACAGAAGCGAAGTCCAAGGGCGCATCGACGCGCATGGTGCGCAGCCGACGGCACTGCTGGCCGCTTTCTTCCGCGATGCGGTTCCATCTGGGGAGCCGCTTCAACGCGGCTTTCTCCAGCCCCGCCTCAGAGCGTGCCGTGACGACGGGGACGAGGCGGCCGGCGCCCAACTCCGTGGCCTTCTCGATCAACCGTTCGAAACGGTCGAACTTCACCAGAGCGGCGTAGAGGATGATGCGCGCGCCCTCGCGGCGGGCCGGCAGGTCTTCGATGACGCGGAATTCCACGCTGCCCTGGCCGAAGCCGGTTATCTCGGCGAGGTAGAGCCGTTCTCCATCGGACAGTTCGTACTTTTGGCCCGTCTCGACACGCAGCACGCGGCGCATGTGTGCGGCGGTGTCGCCGTCCACGATGGCGCGGCCGCCGCGCTCCGCGCGCGCATAGAACAATCTTCTGGCCACGTCTTCAGCCTAGCAGCCTGTGGCAGAAGTCCCGCGGGCCGCGTTGCGCGCGCGACTTCTGCCACCGGCCGCTAACGAATCGATATCATAGTGAGTCACGGAGAGTGGAATGATCGCCCATTTGCGCGGCGTGTTACTGGAGAAGCATCCCAACCAGGCGGTGGTCGAGGCCGGCGGCGTGGGGTACGACGTGACGATCCCGGTGTCCACCTACACGGCGCTGCCGGAGGCGGGCGGGGAGGTGCGGCTGCGGATTCACACGCACGTTCGCGAGGACGCGATCCAGTTGTACGGGTTCAACAGCGTCGAGGAACGGGCGCTGTTCGAAAAGCTGATCGGCGTGAGCGGGATCGGGCCGAAGCTGGCGATCACGGTTTTGTCGGGCATCCAGGCGCTGGATCTGGTGCGGATCATCCGCGGCTCCGACGTGGCGTCGCTGGTGCGAGTGCCGGGCATTGGGAAGAAAACGGCGGAGCGCATTGTACTGGAGCTTAACGACAAGCTGGACACGCTGGGTGCGCCGCCGGCGGCGCCCAAAAGCGCGGCGGCGGCAGTGTCCGATCCGATCGAGGCGGACGTGGTCAGCGCCCTGACGAACCTCGGCGCGCAGCAGGGGGCTGCGCAGATGGCCGTGCGGAAGGCAGTCGCGGGCGGCGTGAGCAAGGAATTCGAGCCGCTGTTCCGCCGGGCGCTGGAATTGCTGCGATAACCTGCCAGCGCCGCTGCGATAACCTAGAAGATCCACCTTATGCCGGAGCCGCCGCGGTATCATCCCAAGCCGCCATCGCGCATCGTCACGCCGTCGTCGACGCCGGAGGACGTGCAGCTCGACAGCAGTCTGCGCCCGCGGCGCCTGGACGAGTTCACAGGGCAAACGAAGGTGAAGGAGATCCTCTCGATCGCCATCGAATCAGCGAAGCGGCGCGAAGATGCGATGGACCACGTCCTGCTGATTGGTCCGCCGGGGCTGGGGAAGACGACGCTGGCCAACATTATCGCCCAGGAACTGGGCATGCCTTGCGGCCAGACCAGCGGGCCGATGCTGCAGAAGAAGCTCGACCTGACGGGCATCATGACCAAGCTGGAGCCGCGGCAGGTGTTCTTCATCGACGAGATTCACAGGCTGTTACCGGACGTGGAAGAGGCGCTGTACTCGGTGATCGAAGACTTCCGCATCGACGTGGTGGTGGGGGCCGGCACGTCGGCGCAGACGCATTCCATCCCGATCGAGCGGTTCACGATCATCGGCGCCACAACCCGTCAGGGGCTGATCAGCGCGCCGCTGCGCAGCCGCTTCGGGCTGGTGCTGTACCTGAAGCCGTACGACGTCGCGGAGATGACGCAAATCGTGACGCGAGCGGCACGCCTGCTCGAGGCCGCATTGGAACCGGACGCCGCGGAGGAGATCGCGCGCCGCAGTCGCGGCACGCCGCGCATCGCCAACCGGCTGCTGCGGCGCGTGCGGGATTACGCCCTGGTGCGGGCCGGCGGCCCAATCACGCTGGAGGTCGCCTGCGCGGCGCTGGACCTGCTCGATGTGGACCGCTACGGTCTGGACGAAGTGGACCAGAAGCTGATGCTGGCGATTCTCGACAAGTTCAACGGCGGTCCGGTGGGGTTGAGCACCATCGCCGCGGCCACGGATGAGGAGACCGACACGATTGAAGAGGTCTACGAGCCCTATCTCATCCAGCTTGGCTTTCTCGAACGCACGCCGCGCGGCCGCGTCGGCACGATGCGCGCGTTCGACTACTTCGGCCTGCGGCCGCGCGGTATTGGCAACAGCCAGGACAGCCTGTTCTGAGTCCTCATGATGGCGGTTCACCTGGTGCTGATTCCGGGACACGCGGTGTGGAGCGGGCGCGGCGATCCGCTGGACAGCGGCACGTGGTTCCTCAAGCCCTTCCAGAACCGGGTGCCGGCGTTGCTCGCGCATCGGGGTCCGGAAATTCAAGCCGGGCCTCCGCCGTGGGATTCGAGGGTCGGCTAAGCCGCGGTTTGCAGGTGCTGGATGCCGCTCGCGGTTTCCAGCGTCAGGCTCACTCTCAATCCGCGCTGGGGGGAGTTCCCCGCCAGGACGCGGGTCGCTTCCAGCAGATAGAGAGAGCCCA
>JBEKHU010000518.1:0-3546 GCA_050012115.1 Bryobacteraceae bacterium
CCGGTAGATGTCCCAGCGCAGGTACTTCTCGCAGGCTTCTTCAATCGCGTCGGCGCACAAGGACATGTTGGCGGCGACGTGGTGTTCGTAACCGTTCTCGCAGATGAACTGCAGCAGCAGCTGCATGTTGGGGATCTCGACCACGCCGGCGCCGCCGAAGGTGCTGAGCGGGTCGTCGGTGAAGCGGCCTTCGCCGACGTAGCCGCGCACTTCGCCGAGAACGTCGTCGGTGGAGACGCGGAAGAAGGTCATGGGCGAGGGCTTCACCCGGCCGACGATGGTGCCGAAGGTGTTCAGCTTGCCGACCGTGCCGGCAATGATTTCCTGGTAGTCCATCTTCGATTCAGCGAAGAAGTCTTTGGGCAGGTTCGAGCAGTGGAAGCAGACCGCCTTGTTGGGATCCTCGCCGTAGTTGTTGTTCCAGTCGAGCAGGGCGCTGGGCGATCCGGAAGCCAGCGCCATGGCCTGCATCGCCACAGTGCCGCAGACGTCCACTTCGCAGGCGCTGGGCAGGAGGTTGTTGCTCATCATCGACATGATGGTGCAGGGCACGACGCCGAAGTATTCTTCCAGGGCCGTCCAGCACTGCACGGCGCTGACGGTGCACATCGTCTCTTCCATCCAGCCCGAGATGACCGCGCCGAGCTTGGCCATTTTGAGGAGTTGGGGAGCGGGCACGGAGGAGGTCGAGGTGTAGGCCTTGATCGCGGCCAGCTTGGCCTGCGCGGCGGGGTCGTCGTCCTTCATTCGGTCCACGCGGCCGAGGATTTCGGAGAGATCGACGGTCTCCACATCGATGCCCGTGAGCGCCAGGAGTTTCTCGCTGTAGCGGACCGTGTTGAACGCCGCGGGACGCGCGCCAATGGCGCCGACGCGCAGTTTGCGCAGGCCATTGACGACGCGGCAGACGGCCGCGAAGCCGTCGAGATCGGCCCGGAAGGAGTCGGAGTCGGGCGCCACGGTGTGCCGGCGGGTCAGGGTGTAAGGCACGTCGATCTGGCGGAGGTTGTTGCAGGCCGACATCTTGCCGCAGAAGCTGTCGCGGCGGTGCGTGATCAGCATTTTGCCGGCCTCGTCGGGCGTGGCCTGGATCAGCACCGGCACGTTGAGCTGGGCCACCTTCAGGGTTTCGGCGATGGCGCGCTCATCGCCGAAGTTCGGCAGGGTCACGATGACGCCGTCGATCTCGTCCTTGTGCTGCTTGAACAGATTGCCGCACAGGTGCGCCTCCTGGCGCGATTCGATGGCGCCGACCTTGGTCTCATCGACGCCGGGGATGACGACGTTGTAGCCGGCGCCCTCGAGGACTCGGATCATCTCCTCACGGCCGCTCAGCGCGAGGTGGGCCGGGAAGAATCCGCGATTGCCGACGATGAGGCCGAATGTCATTTTCCTGGTTTGTGGCATAGAAGGGGACTCCTGAATCTGAATCATACCGTCAACCGCAGGGAGGCCGCTTAGCATCGCTCCTGTTCACAGATCTCGCGGATCCGGGTCCGTGACGACGAGTGGCCTCTCGGGCGGGGTGGCGTCGTTTTCTCGACCGTCGCGGCTCACAGCCAACGAGTGAACCAACCGCGTCAGCGTCGAACAAGAGCACTTGCCCTCCACCGCAGCGCCACAGCGATGCACCCATCAGCCGAATTAATCTACCGGTTCTTGATAGGAATTATATGATTAGGCTACACTAATTCGTACGGTTACCCATGTCCACCGTTCTCATCTCTCATCTGCGGTTTCTGGAGGCGGAGGCGATCCACATCCTGCGCGAGACTGCCGCGCAGTTCCGCAAGCCCGTCCTGCTGTACTCGATCGGCAAGGACAGCAGCACGCTGGTTCACCTGGCCCGTAAGGCCTTCTATCCGGGGAAGATCCCTTTCCCACTGCTGCACATCGATACGACCTACGAGTACCCCGAGCTGATCGAGTTCCGGGACCGCTTCACCCGTGAAATCGGGGCCGACCTGCGGGTGTACACCAATCGGGCGGCGATTGGCGCCGGGGCCAATCCATACGATCTGGGGACGGCGAAATGCTGCCACCTGCTGCGCACCAGGGCGCTGGTCGACGGCCTGAAGGAAGGCGGCTACGACGCGGCGATCGGCGGCGGACGCCGCGACGAGGAGCGTTCGCGGGCCAAGGAGCGCGTGTTCAGTTTCCGGGATCGCGAGGGACGTTGGGAGCCACGCAACCAGCGCCCCGAACTGTGGAATCTGTACAACGGCCGGGTGGATGCGGGCGAAAGCATCCGGGTGTTCCCGCTCTCCAACTGGACCGAGACTGACATCTGGCGCTACATCGAAGCCGAGTCGATCCCGCTTCCGCCGTTGTACTTTGCGCAGCCGCGCGAAGTCGTGGTGCGCGGCGAGACGCTGATTCCGATCGAAGCCAATGTGAAGTTGCTGCCGGGCGAAACGCCGGTGACGCAGGTCTGCCGCATGCGTTCGCTGGGCTGCACACCGTGCAGCGGCGCCATCCCCTCCGACGCCGCGACGCCGGCGCAGATCCTGGCCGAACTGGCGGTCTTCCGGCGCTCGGAGCGGGAGAATCGCGTCATCGACCACGACCAGGAAGGCTCGATGGAGCTGAAGAAACGCGAGGGCTACTTCTGATGCACCGGATTGTGGAGAAGCCCCTGCTGCGCATCTCGACGGCCGGCAGCGTCGACGACGGCAAGTCGACCCTGATCGGCCGGCTGCTCTACGACAGCAAGTCGGTGTGGGAGGATCACCTCGAGGAAGTCAGCCGCAATCGCGTGAACCGCGCGGCCCGCGGCCCCGACCTATCATTGCTTACGGACGGCCTGCGCGCCGAACGCGAGCAGGGCATCACGATCGACGTCGCCTACCGTTACTTCGCGACGCCTCGCCGCAAGTTCATCGTCGCCGATACGCCGGGCCACGAACAGTACACGCGCAACATGGTGACCGGAGCCTCCACGGCCGACCTCGCTCTACTGCTCGTGGATGCCCGCAAAGGCGTCCTGCCGCAGACCGTGCGCCACGCCACCATCGCCTGGCTGCTGGGCATTCGCAAGCTGGCTTTCGTGGTCAACAAGATGGACCTGGAGGGGTTTCGCCTTTCGGTCTTTGAGACCGTCCGGACGCAGGCGCGGACGCTGCTCGGCAGCCTGCCGGGAGCCGAGGCGTCCTTTTTCCCCATCAGCGCCCTGGACGGCGACAACGTGGTGACGACCTCCGCCCGGACCCCTTGGTATGGCGGCCCGAGCCTGCTGGAATGGCTCGAGAACGTGGATGCCCCTCCCGACGCCGACGCACCGTTCCGGATGCCCGTGCAGTTGGTCATCCGTCCGCACCTGGATTTCCGCGGCTATGCCGGCCAGGTCGCGAGCGGGTGTATCCGACCCGGCGATGCCGTCCGGATTGAACCGGTGGGCACAGAAGCCCGGGTAAAGCGGATCGTCACCTTCGATGGCGATCTCGATGCGGCTCACGCGCCCATGTCCGTAACGCTCGAATTAGATCGCGAAGTCGATGTCTCGCGCGGCGACTGGATCACATCGGCCAGCGAGAGCCCGGCCAAGGC
>JBEKHU010000519.1:0-3545 GCA_050012115.1 Bryobacteraceae bacterium
TGTTTGAAGGCACGGCTCACCAATATCGCACCGCCGTCGGTGGATGCGCCCTTGACGATGCCGATCGCCGCGTTGGTGGGCACATTGGTGTATTGCCAGTAAGGTTGGATAATCCAGGATCCCTTGGTGTAGGTGTAGATCACGTTGTAGATACTGCCGTTGTTCTGCACCGGCGTGGCATAAGTCTGAAAGGCGGTCTGGCCGTAGTTTCCACCCCCTACGAAGGACAAGCTATGGGGCCCCTTGGCATAGGTCAGGGACCCGGTCAGCCAGGAGTAGCGGTTGGAGTAGAAGCCGTCGTTCCAACTCAGCGAGGCGGTGAATTTGCCCATGGTCTGATTGACCTGGATGCCCTTATTGACGGCGTTTTCCTGGTTCCACAAGAGGCCGCGATGGATGTTCATATTCTCGAAGGTGAAGGTGTACTCGGCGCCGATCAGGGTCGACAGCGCGCCGATGAGGATGGAGGTGTTCTTCGCCGCCTGCAGCTTTAGAAAAGCAACCGGCACCGGGCCATAGAGATCGCTAATCGTCTTTTCGGTGGAGAGGAACGGCACCCCGAGAGCCGCAATATTGTAAACACCCGCCTGTATGTAGAACTGGAGCACGCCGTCGGTCTTCTGGATAAAGACTTGGCCGTTACTCAGAGCCGCTTGCGTGCTGCTATCGCCCTTTACGTAATTCCCGGTCCACATGCCGAGGCCGTCGAGAATGCCGTTCACGGCGATGATGCCGAACGGTCCGGCCTCGAACGTGGCTGGGGGAAGGTTCGACAGCGGGCCTGTGATGGCGGGTGTGGGGAGCGGAGCCGGGGGTGCGGGCGGGGGCGCGGCGGGCGCGGATTGAGCAGCGGCGGCGTCGGGCTGGGCGGGGGCGGGCGAAGGAGTTTGCGCCAGGGCGCACGTCGCGATGAAGACGGCGAGGAGAAGAACGGGCAACCGCATAGGAGGAACCTGCCTTTTCAATGGAATTCGAGTAGCTCAAGCTCTTCCATGGACGGGGAGGAGGCGGGTCGTGACTCCGGATTGGAGACGAAACGCTGCATCCGGCCTCGCAGACAGGGGGGAACAACCGGCGTGATTGCAGTATGCTCCAAAACGATCGGAGGGACAATCGGGACATTTTATGACACCGATCACAATTCTCGATTCGCAAGTTGGGGAGCGATGATGACGGGCGGTCTGGTTACAGATTGTCCGAGTCCGAACAAGGATCTGCGCGCGGGGCCTTCCAACACGCCGGTTGGAGAAGGTTTGCCGGCGCGCAGGCGGGAACGGGATCGGCAAGGCCGCGGGCCAGAGTCAGGGCAATAGATTATTTGGATGGTTGCGATTCATAACTTTCGCTTGGAGGAAGAGGCGAGAAAGAGGATCATGATTGAGTACCGGCAGATTCGCCGGCAAGCTTTCACTCGGCTCCGCGTCTGAAGCCGATTGTTATCCAAACAAAGAGTTGGCGCGTGGGGTCACGTGCGCCGGCGCTCCACGAGGAGCGCATGGCCCGGGAAGCGGAAGGCTTCCGCACATGCAATCGCCGCGATTCGGGCCGACGCAAGCGGGAAGTCGAGGTTAGAGGAGTATTCATGAAGAAGATCGAGGCTATCATCCAACCGTTCAAGTTGGACGAGGTGAAGGCTGCGCTGTTTGGCGCGGGAGTGGACGGGATCACGATCAGCGAAGTGCGCGGCCACGGCCGGCAGAAGGGGCACAAAGAGGTGTACCGCGGCCAGGAATACCAGGTCGACCTGCTACCAAAGATCAAGCTGGAGCTGGTGGTAGCGGAAGCGCGCGCGGAAGAAATCGTGGGCGTGATCGCGAAGTCCGCGCGGAGCGGCAAGATCGGCGACGGCAAGATATTCGTATTCGAAGTCGCAGAGTCGATCCGGATCGCAACGACGAACGGGGCGAGGCGGCGCTGTAATCGATTCCACGATCGTTTTCACGAGGGGCCCGGGTCCGTCCGGTTGGGCGACGGATCAGGAACCGATGGAAGCCCGGAACTGATTTCGACCCCGGGGCCCCTGAAGCTCGCGCTCATGGCGCGAGAGAATGATTACATGACAGCCAAAGTCCGGTGGGGCGTTCTGGGAGCGGCCGACATCGCCCTGAAGAAAGTGATTCCCGGGATGCAGCGGGCGGCCAACTGCGAAATTGCCGCGATCGCATCAAGAGACTACGGCCGCGCCGCCGATGCGGCGGAGAGGCTGGGCATCGGCAAAGCCTACGGGTCGTACAGCGCGCTGCTGGAGGCGCCGGACATCGACGCCGTTTACAACCCGCTGCCGAATCATCTGCACATGCCGTGGTCGATCCAGGCGATGCTGGCCGGGAAGCACGTGTTGTGCGAGAAGCCGATCACGCTGACGGTGGCCGAGTGCCGGCGGATGATCAAGGTGCGCGATCAGCAAGGCGTGGTGGCGGGAGAGGCGTTCATGGTGCATTCGCATCCGCAGTGGTTGCGGGCGCGCGAGATCGCGCGGTCGGGCGAGATCGGCGACGTGCGGGCGATTCAAGGCTTCTTCAGCTACGACAATACCGACCCGCAGAATGTGCGCAACATTCTGGAGTATGGCGGCGGCGGGCTGATGGACATCGGGTGCTACCCGATCACGATGTCACGGTGGATGCTGGGGCGCGAGCCGCAGCGCGTGCTGGCGCTGGTCGAGCGCGACCCGGCGTTCGGTACCGACCGGCTGACGTCGGCCGTGCTCGATTTCGGCGGGTGCCAGTCGGTGTTCACCGCCAGCACGCAGATTACGCCGTATCAGCGGATGCAGTTCATGGGGACGCGGGGCCGGATTGAGGTGGAGATCCCGTTCAACGCGCCGCCGGACCGTCCGACACGCCTGTTCGTCGATATCGGGGGCGGCTTATTCGGGGAAGATGTGCGCGTGGAAGAGATCCCGGTGTGCGATCAGTACACGGCGCAGGGCGAGGCGTTCTCGCGGTCGATCCTGGAAGGCACGCCGGCGCCCACGCCGCTCGAGGATGCGCTGGCGAACATGGCCGTGATCGAGGCCCTGTTCCGCTCGGAGAAGTCCGGGCGTTGGGAACAGCCCGAACAGTAGGCGAACCGCGGGGATGCAGAACACCCGACCGGGTGGGAGCTAGACGTGCTTGGCTTTATTGCGCCGGAGGAAGCTGACCAGGCCCGCGGCAGCGATGCCGAGCAGCACCGGCAGGGGTGGCGCGCCGTGCAGGATCAGGGCCAAGCCGACGAGCAAGGCGGAGAGATTGAACCAGAGCAGTGTTCGAGTCTTCATCGTAAGAACCTCACCAGGCTCGCAGCGACCGTACACAAGATCAAGATGATTGCGGGCCAGCCGAGCGATTTGGTCCATTCGGGCTTTTTGGTGCCCTTGCGCATGAGGCGGCGGATCTCCTGGAGTTGGCGGCGCGCCATGGCGATCTGGACGGAGTCCTGGGCCAGATCGAGGGCGCGGAGTGTTTCTTTTTCCGAGAGCGGCAAGGCGCGCAGGCGGTACATGAGTTCCGAGTATTTGAGCTGCGCCCAGAAGTTCTCCGGATCGAGAAGGCGCGCCTGCT
>JBEKHU010000520.1:0-3541 GCA_050012115.1 Bryobacteraceae bacterium
GCGATCTGTACGACGGCCACTTCCGGCGCGCCCAGGAGATTCAACCCAACACGCCCACGACGCGCGACTATCGCGAGATCGTCAACCGCAAGGACATAGACGCGGTCATCGTCGCCACGTCCGATCACTGGCACGCCCCCGTGGCCATCGCCGCCATGAAGGCGGGCAAAGACGTGTACTGCGAAAAGCCGATGGCCCACACGATCCCCGAAGCGCTCGAAATGGCGCGGGTTTCGCACGAAACCGGGCGCCTGGTGCAGGTGGGCAGCCAAAGCCTCAGCATGGAGTCTACAAAGAAGGGCAAAGCGTGGCTGGACGCGGGCGAGATCGGCACCGTGTACATGGTGCAGTGCACCATTTTCCGGGCCAACGCGATCGGCGCGTGGCGCTACCCCGTGCCGCCCGACGCGAATCCGAAGACCGTCGACTGGGAGCGCTTCCTCGGCAACGCCCCCAAGCGGCCGTTCGACGCACAGCGCTTCTTCCAGTTCCGCAACTGGTGGGATTACGGGACGGGCATCGCGGGCGACGAGTACGTCCACCTGCTCTCGCGCGTGCACTATCTGATGGGCGTTCAGTACCCCGAGAGCGCGGTCGCCAATGGCGGCCTCTACAAGTGGAAGGGCGATCGCGACGTCCCCGACATCCACAACACGCTCTACGACTACGGAACGTTCCAGGTGCAGGTCAGCGCGAATCTCGTGTCGAACTGGGAGGGCGGCGAGATCGTCCGCTTTATGGGCGACAAGGGCACCATCGAGCTCACCGAAGAGGGCGCCAAGCTGGTTCCGTACAACCCCATTGAGGATTACGGCTACCCGCTGGAGAGCTGGCCGAAGGACACCAAAGATGTGTTCGTCGCCCAACATAAGGACGATCCGTTGGCCGATATCGGGACCGCCGGCCAGCAGCCTAAGCGCCAGCCGGTGACCTTCACCCAGGAGCGCGAAGGCACGGAAGACCATTTTCTGAACCTGTTCGAGTGCATCCGCGCGCGCAGGCAACCTATTGAAAACGTGGACTTTGGCTGCGGCACCGCGGTGGCATGCCACATGGCCAACCTCTCATATCGTGATGGCGGGAAACGCCTGGCCTGGGATCGGCAACAGAAGAAGGTCGTCGCCAGAGGATAAGCACGTAATCTACTTCTACTGCCAGCTTTCCAACGCAGGTTCGGTCCGCCCGCGAGGCGGGAATTCGCGGCTGCACCACCTGCCAGTAAGCGATTCGCTCTTGCCAAAGCCGGCCAAGGTGGCAAAATGGACATGGGCCGTATCTAAAGTTTCGGTTACCCTGTGCCGATTGTCTGCTCGACGGTCGGAAAGGTGGCCTTTATGCAGGCGGGAACCATGCAAGATCGGCGAAAAGACGAACGAGTTCGATACTCCGCCCCGGTTGATGTGAGTTGGCAGGAGCAGGATGGCCGCTCACGCCATGCCAGGGCGCAACTGGTGGACGTGTCGGCGGGCGGCCTGAGCTTCCTGCTGAACGAAAAAATCGCGGTAAACACACCGGTTCGAATTCGTTACTCCAACGGCGATCTGGACGGCGAGACTCGCTACTGGACGAGCGACATCCTGGGGTGGGTGGTCGGCGTTCAGCTTGACCGGCGCGTCGAGTGGGGCCCGATGATTGTGGCCCCGTCGAGCACGACCAATCCCGAATGGCCGGTGGGCCGGGTCCGGCCGCGAAGACGGATCGCGACCATGGTGCGGGGTTTCCTGAACAAGTTGGGCGGAAGAGAGCCCCATTGAAGCCGGCTTGAACGGCGACGCGGGCTTGCGCGCTGGAGGGAAAAGCGGCAGGGACAGCGTGTCCGGCTAGGTGTTCAAGAGTGAGTCGACGAGACTTTCCATCCGATCCGCGAAAGCCGTCCGGCTGAATTGACTGCTTGAGGCAATGGCCCGATCGCTCAGCCGCTTCAGAAGCGCGGGATCCTCCGCCAGCCGGCAGGTATAATCCTGCAGTTCCTCCAAGGAATTCCACAAGAAGCCGTTCACGCCATGTTGGACGGTCTCCCGCTGGCCGCCGGAGTTGATCACCACCGGAACGACGCCCGCCGACATTGCCTCCACGGTCGTGATGCCAAAGTGCTCCTGTTTCCCGGGGTGCAGCTCAGGCGACGAGCCGTAGCCCGTGGCGTGCCAGTAGATGGAGGACCTGCGATAAAGGTCGCGAAGCGACTCGAAACTCGCATTGCGGTGGATCACAACGGGCAGGCCGGCGACTTCCCGCTCCAGCCTGGCGGTCGCCGCGGTTCCATCCCGATCGGATAGCATCGATCCCGCAAAGTGCAGCTCCCATCCGTCCTGGATGAGGCGCCCGCAGCGGCGGAACGCTTCGAGCAGTGTCCGCTGATGCTTGTAATCATTGCGCCACTCCGCGACGAAGCGGCCGACATGAAGAATCATTCGACTCTTGGCGGCCGCTGGCCCCATATCTTCACACGCCGAGTAAACGACCGTGGAATCGCGCCGCCAAAGCCGCCGGATCCATTCGCTCGTGAATTGCGAATTCGCGGTGATGACGTCGTAGGAGTTGAGTGTGGCGTGGGACATCCCGACGACTCGATTGCCGACATTCACATACAGCTCGCGCAGGAAGCTGCGGTTCTCATCGGGCCTTAGCTCCCCCTTCAGTTCGTGGGGGAACATGCACATATAGATGCCGTGAGGCGCCGGACAGGGCATTGTGCTGAATCCATTGTTATTGACAATCAGGTCGAAGCCGAGCGAATGTATCTGCCGGAAATAAGTCCTTTCCAAGGCGATCCGCAGGTCGAGCAGGAACATATCGACATGTGCCCGGCGCAGCAGAGCGCCACGTTGAGAACTCGCGAGCCTTCTCAGACGGCTCTGGATGGGCAAGTGGAGCGAAGTCAAATCGACTCCAGCGAGGTTGACGCCGAAGAAATCCATCAAATCAGCGATGCGAGGGGATCCATCGACGATCAAGCTAACTTTGTACCTGCGGGCGAGGCGTTGGGCCATAACGAGAGAGCGCTTCTCCGCTCCTCCCCCGAACCTGCCGACGGAGAGGTTATAAATGGCTACGCGTTTAGGCATTATCGATTCCCGCAGACCCTCGGAGGGGACACATCCGCCGCCTCGCCCAGGAGATCGCCCTGCTCAGCGCTTGAACAGCGTCATCCGCAATAAGCGGCGGTACAAACGCGCAGGCAGAACCGCGGCAGCCAGGGTGGCTGCCGCCAATATCCAGTTTCTCAAGTCCAGACAGAACCTCAGAGGCGCCTCCCGAAATCCGCGAAACAGACATTCCCAGGCTTCCAAGTAGTTCTGATCCTCGTAAGCGACGTAGGCGCAGAACCGCGCCATGTTCGAGCGCGCGGCCGCGGCTACGCGCGCCGTCTCGCGCGGGGCCAGGCGCATCATCTTTTCCAGAACACGGTTCCACCCGCGTTGCATGCGGCAGACGTCCTTCGTGATCTGGCCTGTCCGGCGACGATAGTACGTCAACCAGGCTGGAACGCAGGCGATGTTGCCGGGACGCAGGAGCGCGAGCCGCAGCCAGGCATCGATAT